>JAAYYY010000377.1 GCA_012515125.1 Chloroflexota bacterium | reverse complement strand
GCTCGCGCAGGGTGAGGCCGAAAGGCAGCTCATAAGCGCCGGGCCGGGCGACGTGGCCGCTGAGGCAGAACCACTTGGTACCCGGCGATTCGGCCGTGCCGAGGCTGCGCCATTGCTCGACGCCGAGACGCACGGCGACGAGCGCGGCGACCAGCGTTTCGACGTTATTGATGGACGTGGGCTGCATGAACAGGCCGTGCGTGGTGGGGAACGGCGGCTTGATGCGCGGGAAACCACGCTTGCCCTCTATCGCTTCAAAGAGGGCGGTCTCTTCGCCACAGATGTAGGCGCCGGCGCCCAGCCGCAGCTCGATGTCGAAGTTGAAGCCGTCCTTGCCGAGCGCATTCTGGCCCAGGTAACCGCGCTGGCGGGCGACGTCGATGGCCCGCTGCAGGCGAGCCGCGGCGCGCGGGTATTCGCCGCGCACGAAAATCCAGCCGTTTTCGGCGCCGATGGCGTAGCCGGCAAGGGTCATCGCTTCGACAAGGCTGAACGGATCGTTCTCCATCAACACCCGGTCCTTAAAGGTGCCGGGCTCGCTCTCGTCGGCGTTGGCGATGAGATGTTTCTCGGCCGGCGTGCCGGGAGCGCCACGGGTGAAGCGCCACTTCCGGCCGGTGGGGAACATCGCCCCACCCCTGCCGACGATGCCGGCAGCCTCGACCTGGGTGATGATTTCTTCCGGGGTCAGGGCCAGCGCCCGGCGCAGGGTCTCGTAGCCGCCGCGCGCCTCGTAGTCGTCCAGGCTCGCGGGATCGACATGGCCGACGTTGCCGAACATCCAGAGCGGCTCGCCGTAGACGAGGGCGCCAGGCTCGGGGTAGCTGCCGTCGAGGAAGGCAGGCACGTCGGCAGGCGTCAGGTTGCCGGCGGGGCGCTCGCCGTCGAGGGCGACGGGCGCAAATTCACACATACCCAGGCAGGGGACGTGCTCGAAGGCGACGTCGTCGCGCGTCTCGCCGGGCTGCAGCCCCAGGCTCTCGGATATGCGGCGGCTGACGGCGTGGGCGCCCGCCAGCGAGCAGGCCGGGTCTTCGCAGAGGCGGACGACGCGGCGGGCCATCGGCCGGTTGTAGAACATGGTGTAAAACTCGATGACGCCGTGGATGTCGGCGAGCGGCACGCGCAGGGCGCGGCTGATCGCCTCCTGGGCCTCGCGAGGCACCCAGCCGTATAGCGCCTGCGCATGGTGCAGCGCAGGCAGCAGCATGGTGCGTCCCCGATGGGAGACAGCGTCAAGAAACGATTGTAGATCAATCAGGTTAACTTCGACGTGGGACATTAGACCTCCAGGCTTCGATGGGATCGAGCCGTCCTGTACAGCGCTCACCCCTGGCAGCTCCTCACGAGCTGCGCGCCTCTATGCTAGCTGAAATGGCGCGGACATTCAACTCTGGATGGCCGTGGGTTTCTGAACTCTCATTGGGATAATGGCTACTGGTTTCCCCTCGTCAGAAATCAATGGACATCATCCCAATCAATGTTGAGAAGGCGGGCTGGAAGCTGCCTACCATTCTGGTAGGCGCGATCCAATCAGCGCATCCCCAGTGTTCCTGACCAGGTCTCGAAGGCGCGACCGCTGCGCTCGTTGTCACGGAAGAAGGCGAGGTAGGTCATGACGTGGAAGGGGACGAAGTAGGGCTCCATCACGCTCTCGCTCTGCCTTGTACGCTCGTGGACGACGTGCCAGGTGCCGGAGTTGAAGTAGAGCTGGTCGATCAGCTTGCCGGGGCCATCACGGCGCCTGTTGAGCGGCACGGCCTCGAAGTGATGGGTGTGGCCGTAGACGATGTGGTCGGCCCGCCCCTCGCGGTAGGCCGGCTCCTTCAGGGCGTGGGCGGCGAAGGAAGTGCTGCCTTTCCAGAAGCGCTGCTGGACAAAGGTGACAATGCGGGCGATGTCGCCGAAGGAGAAGCGGGAGGAGAGGTGCAGCGTCGCCTCCAGCGCGTCCACTTCGTCGAGGGCGAGGAATCTGTCGCGCTCGCGTACGAAGGGCAGCTCGACGACGGCGGCAGCCAGATCATTCCAGATCCCCTTGATCTCGTTCTCCTGGCTCTTAGTCAATTCGCTGCTGTTGATCAGGGCATCCACCCAGACGGGGACGAGCAGGGAGGGACGCACGTTGGCCAGCTCATCCAGCCCGTCGAGAAAGGCAGTGGGTAGACGCGACAGGCGGCGGCGCACCTCGTGGGGAAAGCGGTTGATCAGCTCGACGACGAGCGCGTCGCCCAGGGTGGCGCCGTCGCGGCCCTGCTCCTCCTCGTAGTTCAGGGAGTCGTAGCGGTCGCCGTGGCGGGCGTAGACGCGGTGGGCCTCGAATATCTCCATGAGGCGATCCGACTCCTCAGGATCGTGGGGATAGGGGCCAGCGTCGTTGCTGAGCCCCATAGTCTCGTTTACCGTCGCGCGGATGGCGTCGAAGGCGGGGCCGGGCAGATGGTAGAACCAGTCGTGGTTGCCGACCATGTAGTGGATGCGCACGTGCACGGGCAGCTCTTCGGTCGCGTCGGGCGCCGCCGCCACGCGGATCGCTTCGCCCCGCCCGCAGGCGCGGAGAATGGACAGGGCGCCTTCGTTCTTGCGCAGAACGGCCGCCGTGATGTCGGCAACCTGAGCAGCCAGCTCGTCCGGCCGGGTGCGGTGTTCCCAGGGCCGGATGGTCACGCCGGGGTTGCTCCAGCGAGTGGAGCGGATGAGGTCGAAGACGTCGCCGAGCAGGACGAGGTCGATGGCTTCGACGGGCTGGTAGCGACCATTGGCCCGGTGCGAGGCGTCGGTAGCCATCTCCTGCAGGCGGACGCGGAAATCTTCAAAGGCCGCGGCGCTGATTGTGGTGCCGGTGGTGCCATCGGTCAGGTGGAGATCGCTGATGATCACTAACATGGCAGAACAGCCCTCATGAAGTAGAGGCGATTGGCAATCGCCAGGTTGTGGCCGGAAACGCGCTTACGAGTGGATGCCTGTAAACAGTATAGTGGAAGGAAGGGGCGGGCGTAAAGGGGGCGGTTAGCGACCGCGCAGCTCGGCGAGCAGCCGTTCCGCTTCCTGCAGCTCTTCGGGGGTGTTGACGTTGAAGAAGCTGCGGCCCTGGGGGTCGTACTGGCGGATCTGCTCGGGCTCGACAACGTGCACGCGAAGCTGGGGATAGAAGCTGATCATGCGCCGCTCCCCTTCGGCGAGGGCCTGCTCGACGGCCTTGAGCGTGCGCTTGCGATTATAGACGGCGTGCAGCGTCTGGTAGTTGTCGTTCCAGCGGGGGACGACGACGTCGGCGTTGCTGCTCTGTTCCAGCATGTACTCCAGCAGCAGACGATTGACGAAGGGCATGTCGCAGGCGAGGACGAGCACGGTATCGCCCTGGGCGGCCTTCAGCGCAGTGCGCAGGCCGGGCAGCGCCCCCGCGCCGGGTTCGGGGTCGGAGGCCATCGGCAGGCCCAGGTATTCGTAGGCATCGGGATCGTTGGTGGTGATCAGCGTCTCGTCGCCAAGGCCGGCGACGCGGGTGAGGACGTGCTCGATCATGGAGCGGCCGGCCAGAGGAACGAGGCCCTTGTCTTCGCCCATGCGGCTGGACCGGCCGCCGGCCTGGATGACAACCGATAACATGGCGCTTATTATACCACGGTACAGTAGTGGGAGGTTAGCAAAGCACGGCGTCGGACTGCAAATCCGACCTGCTGCAGACAATTGGAGGAAGGATGGCTGAGACAATTAGCCGCCGCATCTGGGTGTTGGAGGAGGGACAGGCGCGCCAGGAGCGCGAGAATCTGCCGCGCGAGCGGCCGTTCACCATTCAGGTGCGGGCCGGCCGGGAGCGGCGCAACGCCACGGAGACGACGCGCACGCCGGGCCACGATTACGAGCTGGCGGCGGGGCTGCTCTACAGCCAGGGGTACATCCGCAGCCGCCACGACTTCTCCCACATGACGTATTGCGTCCAGGAGGCCGGCCGGCAGGAGTACAGTCTGCTCACCGTCGCCCTGTACGCGGCGCGGATGCCGGCGCTGCCCCGGCCGGAAGAGGTGGTGATTGACGGGAATAGCTGCGGGGTGAGCAGTGACAATTTGCTGGCGGCGCTGGGGGCGCGCGCCCCCGAGAGCCTGCCGGCCGGGCCGGTGCTGCCCGTCAGAGCGCTGGCAGCGCAGGCGTCTGAAGTGCCAGTGGGCGCGGCCTTTTTTGACGCGGCCGGGGAGCTGCAGGTTGCGCGCCAGGACGTGCGCCCCCTGCAGGCGCTGGATAAGGTGATCGGCTGGGCGCTGCTGGAAGAACGGCTGCCGCTCGGCCCGGGTGTGCTATGGCTGCCGGGCCCGGCCGATTACGCGATGATGGAACGGGCGGTGCTGGCGGGCGCGCCGCTCGTCGGCAGCAGGGGCCGGCCGGGCAGCCTGGCTGTGTCGGCGGCCCACCGCCACGGGATAACCCTTTTCGCCGTGCGCGACGATGAGGTCTGGCTGTACACGGGCCGGGAGCGGGTGACGGCCGGGAGTTGATCAGACGACGCCGGCGGCGAGCGCCTGCCACGCCTCCTGCCGCCCGGCAACCTCGACCGGGCGGCGCAGCTCGGCCAGCACGTCCTCCACGTAGCTCTCGTGGCGCATGCCGACGAGCACGCTGGTGATGCCGGCCGTGCTGCGCAGGGCACGCAGGGCCATCTGGCTCAGCGTGGGAGCCTCGGCCCAAGCGGGATCGAGGGCTGCGACGCGCTCGCGCATGGCGCGCGCCTGCTCCGCGCCCTGCTCCTGGTAAACGTGGCTGACGGCCTGCAGCGCCTCGTTGAGCGCCCGGACGTATTTCTGCAGCCAGCGACCGGCCTCGGGCGGCAGCGTTTGCTGCCGGGAGAGGTAGTCGATACCGCCCTGGGCGCGGGGCACGAGGATCTGCGTCTGCACGTCCAGCCATTGCTGGTAGCTGCCGAAGCGGCGCCAGTTCTCCGCCAGGAGCCGGCCGACGGTGAACAGGGCGAGCAATTGCTGGGCCATCGACTCCGGGGCGGGCAGCACTGGCAGGATCTCGCTACGGAACTTTTCCTCGCGGCGCTGAAGCCGGGCGATGGCTTCCTCCACCGCTTCCGGGTCGGCTGCCGCTTCCACGGGCACGTCCGCCAGGCGCAACAGGCGTTCCCCGTGAATGGCGTTCAGCGGCCGGTTGGTCAGAACGGCGAGGCCATGCGCGCGGGCGAAGGCGAGCACGCTCTCGCCGCCGGGCTGGTTGGGTTCGGTCGCCGCGCCCGGCTCCAGCAGATTCATGGGTAGCTGTACGACGCGAAAGTGGTGGTCGGGGCCGATTTCTTCTGCGATCTGCCACAGACCGGCGAGCGAGGTGTGGTCGGGATCGGAAGCCGGCGTGGGGAAGGTGTTGCTGCTGACCCCGTACCAGCGAATCCGCCCGCGGGCGACCTCCTCCTCCAGATAGCCGAAGGCCAGCCGCAGCCGGCGGGCGTACTCCTCGCGCGCGTCTCGCAATCCCCTACCCTCGCGTTTGGCCCAGCTCAGATAATACTCGGGATTGTGCAGCAGGTAGATGTCCACACACTCCATCTGCAGCCGCCGCAGGCTGCGCGTGATCTGGTCCTCCAGAAATTGCGGGTGGATGCAGTGCTCCAGCCCCGGCCCGTAGGGCACGAGGTCGGGCCAGCCGCGCCCCTCGGCCTGCCGCTGCTGGCTGATCTGGTGGTTCTGGCCCTGCAGGTAGCCGCCCTTAGTGACGACGACGACAGCCTCACGCAGCACGGCGCCCTCGTCGTGGAGGCGGCGCATGACCGTGCCGACCAGCTCTTCGCTGCTGCCGTCGGCGTAGTTGGTGCTGGTGTCTATGAGGTTCACACCCTGCCGCAGGGCGAGGGCCAGCGCCTCGTGGAAGATGTGGCTGTGGATATCGACCCGGTAGCTGCCAAAACCGGCCGGGCTGACCAGCAAGCCCGTCTCACCCAGCGGGCGGTAGGCGATCTGTGGATGGGCGGCGGCGTAGGCGGCTGTGGCCTGGGGGGTTGCGTGGCCGGATAACATGCTTTTTCTCCGTCAGGCGGTGTGGCGGGTGACAAGGGCGGCCACTTTCGGATCATCCCACGACAGGAACTCGCCGCTCCAGGCCGGCGGGGCGTGGAGGGCCAGCGCCGCCAGCGCCCGGCCGGGAAGCTCCGGCGGCAGCAGGTCGCCCTGTTCGTGCAGGCGGACGAAGCGCCGGTGGCGTTCGGCGGGCATCCCGGCGGCCCCTTCTTCGCGAATGGTTTCCTGCATCGCGGTATCGACGACGCCGGGGCGCACCGCCAGCGAGACGACCTCCGGCGCTTCCTCGGCGAGCACGCGGGCGAGCATGTTGACGGCGGCCTTGGCTACGCTGTAGGCCGACCAGCCCGGCGCCGGGTTGATGGCAGCCCCGGTGGAGACGTTGATCACCCGCCCCCGGCCGGCCCGCAGGTGGGGCAGCGCGTGGTGGATCAGATAGTAAGGGCCGAGCAGGTTAACGGCGATGTTCTGCCGCCACTGGGCGGGATCGGCGTCGCCGAGGGCGGCGACGGGCTGCAGGACGCCGGCATTGTTGACCAGGCCGTCGAGCTGCCCGAAGCGCTCGATGGCGGCGGCGATCACCTTCTGGCAGGCGGACTCGTCGGCGACGTCGGCCGGGACGACGAGCGAGCGCTCGCCGCCGGGATCGGCCTGCCCGGCGAGGGCGTCGAGGGCGCCGGCCGAGCGGGCGGTGAGCACGACGGCGGCGCCCATCTCCAGGAGGATCCGGGCGGTGGCTGCGCCAAGGCCGCGTGAGGCGCCCGTTACAAGGATGACGTTCATGTTGCCTTCCGTTGGCATGTGTAGCCGATAGAGGCCGGCAAGAGAGGGCCGGCCGGGCCGGATTATAGAGCAGATGGGCGCGGACTGCTTGCGCTCGGGGTGTCTGTACTCTGATGGGGATGATGGCATATGATTCTTAAAGTAGAGGAAATCATAGGCAATCAGGTGAATCAGAGTTCAGAAGGCGGGCTGGAAGCTGCCTGCCATTCTGGCAGGCGCGATCCGAATGGTAGAGGGCAGTAACCAGCGCCGCGATTCCATGCTATACTTCTGCGAGCCTAGCGAGCCAGGTGGCAAGATGGACTCGAAGGCGAACAGGTAATGGACCCACATCCACAGACGACGGCCATTCTACAACAGGTCTTTCCAGGCGTTGAGCCAGATACTGCTCAGATGCTCCAGACCATGGCGCGCCGGGCGGAGTATGAAGCAGGCGTCTTGCTCTGCCGCCAGGGCGCCGTCGAGGACACGTTCTACATCATTCTCGACGGCGCTGTGGACGTGAGCCAGGAGATTGACAACGGTCGGGAGCGACACCTGGCGACGCTGGCGGCCGGGGGCTACTTCGGCGAGATGGGGCTGCTGGACAATCGCCCGCGTCTGGCGAACGTGACTACCCGCGTGCCGACGACGGTGCTGGAGATTGACGGGGCGACGCTGCAGCGGGTCATCGAGGCGAGCCCGCAGATCGGCCATGAGCTGACGCGCCGGATTCTGGCGATTCTACGCGCCAACGACGAAAACCTCTGGAAGGCTGTGCTGGAGAAGGAAGCGGCCCAGAAAGAGCTGGAGATCGGCCGGCGCATCCAGCAGAGCTTCCTGCCGCCAGATATGCCGAGGCTGCCGGGCTGGGAGATCATTTCTCATCTGCAGCCGGCCGGGGTCGTCTCCGGCGATTTTTACGACGCGATGGTCTTTGACGATAGCCGCGTCCTGCTCGTGCTAGGCGACGTCTGCGACAAAGGGGTGGGCGCGGCGCTGTATATGGCGCTCTTCCGCAGCCTCGTCCGGGCCTTCGCCGAACACCATTACCACAGCCACCGCCGGGAGCGGGAGCAGGGGCAGTCGGCGGCGGAGAGTATCGTGGCGGCGATGCGGGACACGCTGCAGCAGACAATCCTGTTCACCAACAGCTACCTGACCCGCCACCACGCGCGCACGAACATGTTCGCCACCCTCTTCTTCGCCATCCTGGAGCCCGACAGTGGCTACGTGGCTTACGTCAACGGGGGGCACGAGCCGCCCGTCGTCACCGGGCCGGAGGGCATCCGCTGCCGGCTCAGCTCGACGGGGCCGCTGGTCGGCATCATACCGGACGTTTCGTATGACGTGGGCGAAATCTGGCTGGCGGAGGGGGAGACGATGCTCGCCTTTACCGATGGCGTGACCGAAGCGACTGACGCCGACAAGCAGATCTTCGGCCGGGAGCAGGTCATGGCGCTGCTACAGGAGCCGGACGCATCGGCGGCGGCGCTGGTCGAGCGGATCAGTGCGGCGATCCGCGCGCATACGACCAGCGCGCCGCAGTCGGACGACATCACGATGCTCGCAGTGCGCCGGCTGGAAGCGTCGGGATCGTGAGGGGAGTTGGGGCCGGGCGGGGCCGAGGGAAATCGGCCTCTAGCCAAAGATGACGCGCTGTGTTATATTGTCGTTTCACGACACAGTAATCCTCATTAGCAGCGCACCGGTAAGGGTGAGCAGGGACAATTGATGAATATAGCACAGGCGGATGCGGCAACTTTTGACTTCATCGTCATTGGCTCAGGCTTCGGCGGCAGCGTCTCGGCCATGCGTCTGTCAGAGAAGGGCTACCGGGTGCTGGTCCTGGAGCGGGGCAAGCGGTACAGGGCGGAGGATTTTCCCCGGAGCAACTGGAACGTCTTCAAGTTCCTCTGGCTGCCGGCGGCGCGCTGCTTCGGCATCATGGGGATCAACTTCTTCGACGACATCATGATTCTCAACGGCAGCGGCGTCGGCGGCGGCAGCCTGGTCTATGCCAGCACGCACATCCAGCCGGCCGACGCCTTCTACGCCGCCGAAGAGTGGTCGGCGCTGGCCGACTGGAAAGCAGAGCTGGCGCCCTATTTTGAGACGGCCAACCGGATGCTGGGCGTCACCTGCAACCCGTGGCGCGGCCCGGCGGACGAGATCCTTTACGACATTGCCGTCGAGCTGGGCCGGGAGGAGACGTTTGCCCCCACGCCGGTCGCCATCTACTTCGGCGAGCCAGGGAAAACGGTGCCCGACCCGTTCTTTGGCGGAGAAGGGCCGCCACGGGCGGGCTGCACCTTCTGCGGCGGCTGTATGGTCGGCTGCCGACACAACGCCAAGAACACGCTGGACAAAAACTACCTCTACTTTGCGGAGAAGTACGGGGCGGAGATCCGGCCAGAGAGCCAAGTCGTGGACATTCGCCCGCTGCCGGACGGGAGGGACGATGGGGCGCGCTACGAAGTGATCTACGAGCGCACCACCGACTGGCTGCGCAAGCGCCGCTTTGCCGTGCGCGCCCACAATGTGGTCGTCTCGGCCGGGGTGCTGGGCACGGTGGACCTGCTCCTGCGCTGCCGCGACGAGACGCGCTCGTTGCCCCGGCTCTCGCGGCAGCTGGGTAAGATGGTGCGCAGCAACAGCGAAGCGCTGATGGGGGTGACGGCGCGCGAGCCCGTCGCCGATTTCTCCGAAGGGGTGGCTATCACCAGCCATTTCTGGGTAGACGAGGTGACGAGCGTCGAGCCGGTGCGCTACCCGCGCGGCTCGTCGCTGATGCGCAACCTCGCCGTGCCGCTGGTCGATATGGAAGGCAGCGCGCCGGCCCGGCTGTGGCGCTTTATCCGCTATGGCCTGCAAAAGCCCTACGATCTGTTGAAGGTCCGCCTGCTGCCTGACTGGGCGCGCGACAGCACGATCGTGCTGGTCATGCAAACGCTGGAGAATCGCATGCACCTGTCGCAGGGCCGCAGCCTGTGGACGCTCGGCCGGCGCGGACTGGTGACCACGCGCGACGAGACGCTGCCCATCCCGGCCGTCATCGACGCGGGCCGCCAGGTGGTCGAGCGTTTTGCGGCACGCATCAACGGCGTTCCCCAATCGACGATGCACGAAGTGCTGCTCAATACGGCCTCGACGGCGCACATCCTCGGCGGCTGCGCCATCGCCGGGAGCATCGAGCGCGGCGTCGTGGACGCCAACCACGAAGTGTTCAACTACCCCGGTCTCTATGTGGCCGATGGCTCGGTCATCCCGGCCAATCTCGGCGTCAACCCCAGCCTGACGATCACGGCAATGGCCGAGCGGGCGATGAGCAAGATTCCGCCGGCCGGCGTGCCCTGGCAGGAGCGCTACCCGCAGCACGCAGAGAACGCCGCCGAGCCACGCCCCGCCGCCTGGTCGCGGGGCCTGCTTGCCATGGTCGCCGCCTTCGTCGCGGCGTTTCTCGCCGGCCTTGTCTGGCGGCGCAGTCGCAGCAAACGTGGAGAAGAACGATGATGCCTAATGGTTCTCTTCCCTTCGTCAATCCGGCGACCGGCGAGCAGTTTGGCTCGCTGCCCATGTCCACGCCGGAAGAAGTCGTGCAGGCGGTAGAGCAGATGCGCCAGAATGCAGCGCGCTGGGGTCAGACGCCGCCGAAGGAGCGCGCCCGCATCCTGGCCAGATTGCAGCAGGTCCTGATCGACTATGCCGACGAGATCACACGAGTGGTCAACCTCGATACGGGCAAGAGCCGCCAGGATGCGCTGAGCGAGCTGTTCCTGGTGGTGGACAAGCTGAATGCCTACCGGCGGCACGCGCCGCAGTGGCTGAAGCCCGAGCGGGTGCCGCCGGGCATCTACGTCTTCAAGCGCTACCACGTGGAGCACCGGCCTTACGGCGTAGTCGCGGTGATTGGGCCGTGGAACCTGCCGCTGGACCTGACCGTGCCGCCGGTTTACGCCGCTCTGCTGGCGGGCAACACCGTCGTGCTCAAGCCCTCGGAGGTTACACCGGCCGTCGGGCAGCTCATCGAGCGTCTCTTCCAGAGCGTGCCGGAGCTGAGCCCGTTTGTGCGCGTGATCCACGGCGATGGCAGCGTCGGCGCAGCGCTCGTAGACGCCCGGCCTGACCTTGTCTTCCTGACCGGCTCGACGGCGACAGGGCGCAAGGTGGCCGAGGCTACGGCCAAAAACCTGACCCCCTTCATCTACGAGCTGGGGGGCAAAGACCCGATGATCGTGCTCGAAGACGCCGACGTGGCCAAGGCCGCCCACTGGGGCGTCTGGGGCGCCTTCTTCCACTCAGGGCAGACCTGTGTCTCGGTGGAGCGGGTCTACGTGGTGGAGGAGGTCTACGATGCCTTCGTGCGGGCCGCCGTGGAAGAAACGCGCCGGCTGCGCCAGGGCTACTCGCCGGAGAAGGAAAACCCGAACGACATCGGCTCGCTGACGTTCGAGCGGCAGGCCCGCATCATCGAGAGCCACATACAGGATGCGCTGGCGAAAGGAGCGCGCGTTCTGGTCGGGGGGCAGCGGGAGGGGCTGTTTATGGAGCCGACGGTCATGGTGGACGTGGACCACTCGATGCTGCTGATGCAGGACGAGACGTTCGGGCCGATCATGCCGATCATGAAGGTGCGTGACGAGGAAGAGGCAATCCGGCTGGCTAACGACAGCTATTACGGGCTGAGCGCCTCGGTCTGGAGCGAAGATCTGGATCGCGCCCGGCGGGTAGCCGAGCGGCTGGAGGTTGGCTCCGTTGTGGTCAACGATACGATTGCCCACTACGCCGTCTCCGCCCTGCCCTTTGGCGGCGTCAAGCAGTCGGGCACGGCGCGCACACACGGCAAGCAGGACGTGCTGCAATTCACGCAGACGAAGGCGTACGGGATCGGCGGCACGCCCGTTTTTCTGGACGTCGCCGCGATGCTGCGCCAGCCGAACAACTACGGGCTGATGAGCGCCATCTTTCACCTGCTCTTTGGCGTCACGCCCCGGCAGCGACTACGGCCGGTCGGGCAGGCCGTGGCGGAGGCCGGCGAGGCGGTGCAGCGCTCGCCAAAACGGGCGGCAGCGCTGGCCGGCGTGGCGGCGGGACTGGCGGCCGTGGCGGTTAGCCTGCTGCGCTCGCGGGATTGAGGGGTGGCGGTGCGAGGGGGGGTTGAACTCTGATAAAAGTGATGGTGATGATGGCGTATGATTCCCGAAGTTGGGAAAAGGCGCCATTAGCACTCGTCGTGTTTTAGTTGCTGGGCTTGCGCGCCTGAATGATGAAGTGACCCATCGTGAAGCTGAGCCTTCCGGTGGTATGCAATTCCAGCAGCTGAGTTGCATAACGCTCCACCGAAAAGTCGGCCGGGAAATCCCAGGGAGCTGCGTGGGCATAATAGACAAGCGCCCCCACGTCGGCGAAGCGCACATTCCCCATGGCTTCATCAGCGAACTCGACAACAAGACCGGCCTGTTCGACCTCTTTCCCGCATTCCGCCAGGGTGACATGCAGGTGGGATGGCTCCAGGCCAAATAGAGAGGACAGATCCGCCATGCTACGCCCGTCCACCTGTTGGGTGAGGAACACGCCTTCTGGCTGCAAAATGCGCGCCACCTCGAAAGCATCAAAGGCCTCATGGCGATTGATGACCAGGGCGAAGGTGCGATCGGCAAAGGGCATGCGCGCTTCCGTTTCAATATCGTAGGGGACGACCCGGATGCCATAGGGCTGCAGGTTTTCGCGCGCCACGGGCACGTTGGGCGGCCAGCCTTCCGTGGCGACTGTATGGGCGGGGAGCCAATCCTTGAACTCCAGTAATTTTTCCCCACCACCCGTACCCATGTCCAGCACCGAACCGGCCGTCGCCAGCAGCGCGCGCACTCTTTCCTCGTAGGACCAGGGCAGCGAAGGCTCGAAATAGCGGCCCTGAAGATAGGAGAAATTCCAGCCGAGGAACGTCTGCTGTTCTTCCTGTTTCCATTGTTCGATCAGGTCCTGTTCGTCCATCGGCCAATCCTCACGCAGCAGATGGCAGCGTCGTAAGCCGGGGGCGGGCACCGGCGATTCAGCCTTCTGGCGCTCGCCAGTTCAACACCTCAGCCCCACGTTGCCCGCTCATGAGGCTACCGGGAAAGACACGCAGACGCCACGGTTCCAGGCGCAGGGCCGCAAACGCATCCGCCGTTGGGCTGGTCCACGCCGGGACGATGGCCGGATCATAACCAACGGGTTCAGGGCCGTTGAGGAAGAGGTCCCACACCATCTTGCGCGTCTCATCGTCGAAGGCCCAGGTCACTTTGCACTCGGCTGTGCAGGTGTCGTGATTGGGCGCCCAGTAGTTCAGGGACATATAAGGACTGGCCCGCAAGTGTGCGCGCTTCACGGGCGTTGGGCTGGTGGCTATCCAGCCGACGAGAGTCCTGCCGTCCCACCTCCAGATGGGATGGAGAATGCGCGAGCGCGGCCGGCCGTGTCTGTCTACCGTGGCTGCCGTACACCATACAATCCGATGGGCCATTTCTACGAAGGCGGGCGCGACTCTGGTTAACTCGTCCATCAACGTGCTCCTGTGCATGATCGTTCCCCGTGACCGGCACACAAAGACCAAACCATTGCAGGGTCGAAAGGAAGTAGCAGAAAGGGAACGCTTCCACTTTATAGCAGATGTAGCCCGCACATCAAACCGCTGAACTGCCAGACGACATCCCCATAAGGGTCTGGCGGCACAAAACAGTCCTTGACATCCTAGAATGAATGTTCTAGTATTTTTGTAACCACCCTCCCAGGGTAGGTGTTGATCCAGCTCCAACAGCATGCAGAGTAAGGAGAATTCGATGAGCGCGAAGAAGGTTGCGAAGGAGTCCGGCGGCTTCACCGGCGAGGAAAAAGCCGCGATGAAGGAGCGGGCCGCCGAGCTGAAGCGCGAGAAGAAGGGCAAGGCGGATGGGGAAAGCGATCTGCTGGAGAAGATCGCCGAGATGCCCGATCCGGATCGCACTCTGGCCGAGCGCATCCATGAAATCGTCAAAGCCAACGCCCCGGAGCTCGCGTCAAGAACGTGGTATGGCATGCCCGCCTACGCCAAGGATGGCAAGGTCGTCTTCTTCTTCCAGGCGGCGGATAAGTTCAAGGCGAGGTATGCGACGATCGGCTTTAACGACACCGCCAACCTGGACGAAGGCGCCATGTGGCCGATCTCTTTTGCACTCCGGGAGCTAACCCCCGCCGTCGAGAAAGAGATCGCCGCGCTGGTGAAGAAGGCGGTGAGCTGAGGACCGAACGCGCTACCGGCCCGGACACGACGGTTGACTTCAAGCGTAGATTCGCATGACGCCCGAAGACTATTTCGGCGATGAGGTGGAATCTCTGCGCCTGTTCGAGGCCGTCGCCGCCGCCATTTCCGAGATCGGCCCGGCGACGGTCGCGACGAGCAAGAGCCAGGTCGCCTTCCGTCGCCGCCGCAACTTCGCCTGGGTCTGGATACCGGGCAAATATCTGCGTCGTGAGGCAGCGCCCCTTGTCCTGACACTTGGCTTTACTACGCGAAGCGATTCGCCCCGCTGGAAGGAGATCGTCGAGCCGAAACCGGGCCGGTTTACCCATCACCTGGAGCTGTACGACAGCGGCGACATTGACGACGAGGTGCGCGGCTGGCTGCGCGAGGCCTGGGAAGCAGCCTGACTCTCAGGCGGTCTTGCGCCCGCGAAACTTGAGGATGCCTTTTAAGTAGCCGAGCACCAGCGCTTCCGCCCGGACCCACAACATGACGAGCGAAAAGGGCAGAATGGCCGGATCGCGCCTGGCTGCTTTGCGGAGGAAAGGGAAGCAGGCCAGCAGGAAGGCGACCGAAACCCCTGCCAGCGCCCGGCGTGCTGCCGGCGCGAAGAGCGCGGGCACGGCGAGCAGCGTCATCAGCAGCGCCAGCCCCATCTGCACCTTAAGGCTCTGTGGCGTGCGCGAGTCGCTCAGGAAGCGTTCGGGGTAGCGGTTGATCAGCAGGTGCTTCCAGGTGGCGATGGCAAATTTGCGCCAGAAGTAGCGCCGCACCGAGGTGGCGTGGCGGTGGTAGACGCGGGCATCGGGGATAAAGAGCATCTTTTTTCCGGCGCGGGCCAGCCGGAAGGAGAGATCCTGGTCTTCAACTTCGGGCAGCGTCTCGTCAAAGCCGCCGAACTCCAGAAAGAGATCGCGTCGGTAGCCGGCTGCGTAGGTGTCGATGAAGTCGATCGTCTCCTGACGGGCCATGCGGTCGTAGCGTTCTTCGACCTCGACCTGCGTGAAACGGGCCAGCGGCTCCCGCTGTCGCGACAGGTAAGCGCCCTTCACCCCCACGACTTCAGGATCGCGCCGGAACGGAGCAACCATTGTCTCGACCCAGGTGGGCAGCGGCTCACAATCGGCGTCGGTGAAGAGCACGATCTCCCCGCGGGCCTCCTGCGCGCCCCGGTTGCGCACACCCGACTTGCCCAGCTTGCCCTCGGCGACGACCTGCGCCCCTGCCCGGCGGGCAATCTGCACAGTTTCGTCAGTGGAGGCGTCGTCCACGACGATCACCTCATAGCAGTCGCGAGGGTAGCTCTGCGCGTGCAGGGCGTCGAGACAGGCGGCAAGGGTGCCGGCGGCGTTATAGGCGGGCACGACGATAGAGACAAAGGGGAAGTCGCTACGCTCGGCCATCTCGTATCACTATGCGAATCCAGCCTCCGCTTCTGCCATCCGCTTCCACCATGCCTTCAGGTCGCGCATCGCCTCGACGTTCAGACGGTGGCCCATGTCGTATTCATGGTATTCGAGATCGGCGCCCGCCAGGTTGAGCGTCTGGGCGCAGGCCAGCGACCGGCTATAGGGGATGCGCTCGTCCGCAGCGCCGACGGCCATAAACACCGGTAGCCCTTCCAGCCCCGAAGCAGTCTGCAGGTCGTCGCACTCCATAGGCACGAAGCCGACAAGCCCGGCGATGCCCTGCACGACGCCGGGATGGCGCAGGGCCACTGCATAAGAGGCAGCAGCGCCCTGGCTGAAGCCCATCAGGTAGATGCGGCCGGGATCGGCGTTGTAGAGCGCGGGTAAAGCGCCGATAAAATCCATGATCGCGCCAACGGGCACGTCGAACTGGGTCAGCGTGGGCCACTCTTCGGTGTCGTGGATGCGCCAGCTATAGCCGCCCTGGGGATCCTCGACGATGGCGCGCGGCGCGATCAGCAGCCAGCCCTCCGGCACCGTGGGGGCAAAGACCCACATGACCTCTTCGTTGCCCGCCCGGCCGTGGAGCATGACGACTGTCGGGAAGGGCCCCTCCCCCTCGGGCTGCGCCACACGATGCACAAGACCGGCGCGGCGCAGGGCCTCGCCGCCGTCAACCAGCCGGGGATCGCTTCTGCTCATGGAGATTACCCTATAAAAAGGCGAGGTGGCCAGAGCCACGGGCGTGGTCCGACCACCTCTGGGGGGGAGCCAATAAGAACTATAGCAAACATTTAGGCGCTGTCAAGCGGTGGAACCACAAAGCGTGAAATTCGTTTTCTTGCAGCATCGGGGCGCCGGGTCGGCGATCTTCCCTGCGGGCACAAGGGACTATCAGGGCTCGCGCTCCGAGGTCAACAAGGCCCGTTTTGCGCGTAGATCGCAGGTCAGTGGTGAGTTATGTACAGGCGATGGGCCCGGCCGGGAAAGTGCATAATTACGCCATATCTGGGTCTTTTTGGTGAGGAAACCCCCGCATTTATGACCCATATATGGGGGTTACAGGTCAATTTTGAACGATCTCACGAGTATTTTTTTACGAGTGGCTCATAAATAAACACCAACTATCCTCTCCCGCATCTCGGCGAGCGAGGCCGCTTCTACGCCCGCGTAATCGTGGTTGACGAATTGCTCCAGAAGCTCCAACGCGAGGGCAAAAACCTCGCTGCGCGTGGCTCCAAACAGCACGTTCAACGTTCCATGGACGCGGCCGAGGTCGATGGCCTGTTGTGGCGATACACGAATTGACGTCCAGCGTTTTTCGTCACCGTCGTGCTTTGCCGGCGGGAGATCCCAGAGCAGATAGAGCGACTCGAGATCAGTAATCCCCTCCGGAATCTCGCGGGTGCGGCCTGACGTGGCCCGGCGAAGCCCTTCCATACGGGTTGAGAGAACCATGATGGCGAGATCGGGAATGTCTGCGCGGACGATGCCGTCGGGCAGACGCCGAGCCAGCACGCTGACGAGTTCTTTCTGGTTCCTGGAGAGCGCCACATAGACGTTCTGGCGGCTGACCTCGCGTGGAGGCCGGCCCCGGCGTGGGCGGTCACGTAACAGCGCCGCCAGGGTGCTCTCTTTCTGGGATCGACTCACTGATTATTCTCCAGGCGACGGTAGCTCTGATGTTTTTCCAGGAAATCGTTGACAAAGGCCTCGTCGATGTGGTCGGCATTGACGTCGAGCATTTCCAGGCAAAGATGCAGGCAGAGCAGGCAGATGCTGCGGGGGTAGCCCCGCGTCTCGCGCCAGATCGGCAAAATGGCTTCGTCGGTAAAGAGCGGGCGCTGGCGCGGGTCGCGGCCGGCGGCCAGCAGTCGGTATTCGATCAGCGATTTGGTATCGTCGGGGGTCAGCGGATCGAGCGACGACCGGGTGGCGACGCGATCGTTAAAGTCAGGCACGTCGCGCAGGTTGATGTCCAGCTCGGGGCGGCCGAGCAGGATGAGCTGGAAGGCTTTGCCCCCTTTGGGGTCGCGAAAGTTGAGCATCCGGCGCAGCTCGACGAACTGCTCCACGCCCAGTTCATGGGCCTCGTCGATGATGATCAGGGGCAGCACGCCCTTCTCGGCCTGGCGCACGAGGAAGCCGCGGAACTCGTTGAGCTGGTCTTCTGTGGCGCGGCGCGTGCGCAGATCGAACTCGGCGGCGATACGGCGCAGGAGCAAGAGGCCGCTGCGCTTGGGCGGCTCATCCACGCGGGCGGCGACAAAATCAGGGCGCCGCTGATAGCGGCTGTGGAACCAGGAGGCCAGCGTGGTCTTGCCGGTGCCGACCTCGCCGACGACGACAGAGGCACCCTGCCCTGCTTCGACCATGAAGCTTACTTTGGACAGCGCGCGACGCGTATCATCGGAGATGTACATGAATCGAGGATCGGCTTCAATACTGAAGGGGGGCATGACCACACCCAGGCGGTCCCACTTGGGCTGGGCGAAGCGCTCGAGTTCCAGGGCCGGGTTGAGTCCATCTATCATGGTTATACCTTTCTCAACGAGAGAATATGCGCTATACAGCGCTCACACCAGCACCAGTATACGTTACATTGTACGGCAACTTGCCGAAAAATCAAATCTATAGCTTATAGATTTGTTGACAGAGCCATCTATTTTTGTTAGACTGCTCTCAGGTCGTGGTTTTGGCCTATGATGCCGGATTTTGCACCTTTCCGCAAATATGCGTGCCGGTCGAGGGGGAAGAGAAGTTTGCCGTGCTAAGGATGAGCTGCGCTCTGAGTAGCATCACCTTCCCTGCCCCCTTCTACCCCTCTGGGTCGGCCACACCCTAAGAAAAAGGCCAGGCGTGTTACCGCTTGGCCTTGTCCCAGATAAACTGCCGTCACTGACGCTGTGCCGCCAACACTGTCGTCAGAGCCCCTTGAGTGGGGATGGGGTTTTTGTGCCCCGCGGCAGCTTACTAGTTGCGCTAAGAGCATAGCACAGCCGTTCAACCCTGTCAATGGCCCCGGGCTCCTGTGTGAAGGAGGCGTTAATTCCTCCTTTGCCTGATGGCTGTTTGCGTCGCTCTTGCGCTGCCAGCGAGCATCGTGAGCATTCAATCCGCGGCAGTCGCTGTCTCCCCACAACTGGCAGCGGCGCAAGAGCAGCTCTATCAGAGACGCCGGCAGCGGCGGCAGGAACGCCTCGCCGCGCAGCTCCCGATCCGCACCGACGAGCAGGGACGCCCCCAGCGAAGCCAGTCCACCACAACCGCACAGCCGCCGTCCCGCGCCGCGCTGGCCCCGCATCTGGGCTGGGAGAGCGAAGGCTACATGCGGGCCAGACGGGCAGCGGACGCGCTCCGCGAGCGCCGAGCGGCCTGCGCGGAAGCGCGCCGGCACAACTGGCGCTCCTGGCGCCCGCAACAGCAGGAGCCAGCGAAGCAGGCCGGCAGGAGCGCTGCCGCTCACAGCCAGCCGCCTGCCGCCATCCGGCTCTTCCCGGATATGGCAATGGCGATGCTGCGCCGGGGGGTGGCGGCGCCAGGCCGGCTCTGGCTGCTGCTGCAGCACATTGACGTAACGGGCCGGGGGTGGGTTTCCACGGCAGAGGCGCGTTCCCGGCTCTGCACGCCCGGCGCGCCACTGCACCTCTGCGGCTGGCGACAGCTACGCAATCTACTCGACCAGGGCGAGGGTCTTTTCTGGCAGCGGGAGGATGGCACGGGCGAACAGCGGATCTGGCTGGCGGGCACAGCCCGCGCCGCCCTGCGGCTGGGCATCACCCGGGTACAGCTCGAACCGGTGGCGCTGCCAGTGATACACCTGCTGAACGGAATTGCGGCCGTACGCGCCCACTTCTACGCAAGCTACCATAGCAGCCGCGAGCAGAGCGACCGCGCCGGGCTGGGCCGGCCCGTCTCCCGCGCCACGCTCGCCGAGCTGATGCAGGTGAGCCCGCACAGCCAGCGCGCCTATGAGCGCGTCGCCGGCGTCCGGCGCCATCCCAACTGGGCCATCGGACCGGCCCAGGCTGAGGCGCCGGCCCAGGAGCTGTCCTGGCAGCACGGACAGTCGCTTTTCACGTTTACCGACCGGCGCGGCCATTACGGCCGGCCGGGCGCCCGCTATCTGGCGTGGCAGTTACCCAACAGCTATCAGGGCCCGCATCAGACGCAGGGTCGTCGTCATCAGAAAGCGCTCAACCAGCAGCTTGTAGACCTGTACAGTAAAGGGTTTACGGGGAACGGCAAGCAGCAGGCAGAAGAGGAAGGCGCCACCGCAGCGTCCTCGCGCTTCTATGACAACGGCCAGGCCGCCGTACGCGCCCTGAACCGGGGACTACAGCACGACGCCTACTGGCGCACAGAGCGGCGGGAGAAGCAATACCAGATCTGGCACATTCTACCGGCAAGCGAGGCGCGATCATGACCGGCAGACGGCGATGGCAACGGCCGGCTCAGGCGGGAAAAAAGTTACACCCGTACAAAGGGCGTTTAAACAAAAGGCCGAAAAAGCCCACGTTGGGCAGCCCGTTCTGGCATGGGCGCCCATCTGGCAGGTTTCTAGCCCACGCTCCGTAGGCCGCATCAGCCGCGGCTGGTGCGGTCGTACATCCCCTCGGCGAAGGCCTTAAAGTTCCGCAGATCCTCCTCCAGCATCTTCTCCGGATTCGCCAGGAGCTGAGCGACAAGCTCGCCAGCTTTCCCGGCCGGCGGCTGGACTCGCATCAGGACGGTCACTTCCGTCTCGCCCTGCGGGAGCGCGTTAAAGGTGACCTGCCCGCTGGTCGTGACCGTGCCATCATTGGCCTTGGTATTCCAGCCGATACGCTTGTTTTCCTCGAAGCGCGTCATTTCGGCGGTCCAGTTGACGGACGCGCCGAGCGGGCCGGAGAGCGTCCACTCGCTGACCCTGTCATCCACCTTGCGCACCGACTTCAGGTTCTTCATGAAGTGCGGGAAGTTCTCGAAATTGGACCACAGGTTAAAGACATCTGCCGCGCCGGCTTTGACGATCATCGTTTTGGCGAATTGTTGTGCCATCTTTTTCCTCCAGACGGCGGCCGGTAGAACCAAGCCAGCCGTTAGTCGTCTGAGTCGTCGCGCTCCCGACCCATTGTCCACGAGGGCGCGTCGCTGGTGGGGAACGATTCCCAGGAAGACTCCAGTACCTCGTCGCCGTAATGGACGCTGGGCGGAGGCTCTGCGTCGGCCAGCGGCATGTCTGCCGTTGTGCCGGCGCGCTTACCCATCAACTCGTAGACAAAGCAGTGTCCACTTGCGCCCCGGTAGACCAGGTAGCCGCCGGCCAGGGCGAGGAGCATGCCCAGCGGCGACTTCTTGCTCAGCCCAACCAGGGCCAGAATGACGCCGGCAATAGCCGACAGCCAGCGCTCGCCTTCTTTCACGTTGACTTCGTTAGCCATCATCTTACGGTTCATCACGTGACTCACCTCGTCTGTTTATAACTGTCCGTTCCTGGCCTGAAGCCGGTGGGCCCGGTGCAGCGCCCGAAGCCGGTCGCGGGCGGCACGGATGGCGGTATATTGCGCTTCGATAATCCCCTGTACCGCTCGCGGCAGCGCCTTCTCGCGCACCTGTTCATAGGCCTCCAGAGCTGCCGTGTCGCCGACAACACACTCGGCGATCACCGTGGCATCGCCTGGCTGCACCAGATGCTTGATCCGGATCCACAGGCGGTGGACCGCCCCGGCAAGGTCGCCTGTCGTTTCGGCCGTTCCGCCGAGAGCAACCACCTGAGCCTGCAGGACGGTCGCAAAGGCGGCGCGCTGCTCTGCATAAGAGGCCAGCAGCGCGCGCAACAGGGGCGCATCTGCGCGGGCACAGGCCACGAGATATCCCTTCTCCCCATTATGGCAAAGGGCAATCAGCTCGTTCAGGTCCATGATGAGCGCGCGGGTGTCCCGAGCACGCCGTTCTTCAGTGGTCACGTCGTCGCCTGCCGTTCGCAACCAGCCGGGCGCGCCCGCTACACCGTTCAGGGTAACCGCTCTGCCCGGTCATGTCATGTGCCCTGATATACGGGCTCGGATACAGAACCCGGTACATCCTGCCCTTCCGGTCCTATCTGCCGCGCAGCCAGCGCCAGAGCCCGATGATCACAGACAGAACGGCGATGGCGTAATACTGAGCGGCGCATTCATCCCTGCCAGGAGATGGCCGGCGGGGCGGCGCGGGGCCATGCCCTGTTCGGCGCGGGCTTCCTCTGTGACGGGCACGGCGCCCTCCTCCGGCACCAGCCGCGTGCCGAAACGATTGGCGTAGACCTGGGTGAATTCGGCACCCAGGAAAAAGATCAACGCCGAGTAGTAGATCCAGATCAGGAAGACGGCGAGCGAGCCGGCTGCGCCATAGTCGGAAGCGGTGGAACTCTGGCCGATATAGAGGCCGATGGCCCACTTGCCAATGGTGAAGAGGATGCCGGTGACGATGGCGCCGATCCAGACGTCGCGCCAGGCGATCTGTACGTCGGGGATGATCTTATAGACGGCGGCGAAGAGCACGATAATGACGACCAGGGAGATCGCCTGGTTCAGGATTTGCACAAGAATCCGGGTGTCGGGTAGCAGCCCGGCGATGTAGGCATTCAGTGCGCTCAGCGCCGTGCTGACAATAAGCGACAGCAGGAGCAGCATGCCGAGGCCGGCGACCAACGAGAAGCTGAACAATCGGTCTTTGATGGTGCCGAGAATGCCCCGGCCGGGCGCCGGCTGGACCTCCCAGATCGTATTCAGCGCGTCCTGGAGCTGGGCAAAGAAACCTGAGGCGCCGATAGCCAGCGCGACCAGCCCAATCGTTCCGGCGATGAGGCCTCCGCCGGGGCGGCTCGCGTTCTCGATGACACTGGCGAGCACGTCCGAGGATTGCGGGCCGAGCAGCCCGGCGAATTGATCGAGCAGATGGGCCTCGATCTGCTCTTCGGTAAACTGCGCGCCCAGGAGACGGCCCAGCACAAGCAACACGAGCAGAATCAGCGGCGGGATGGAGAAGACCGCTGCAAAGGCCAGGGCCGCCGCCAGCCGGGTCGCTTTGTCTTCGCCGAACTGCCGGACCGTCTCTTTGACCAGGGTAACGACGTCGCCAGGCTTCATGGATGTGCCCTATGGGCAGCTATTACCCGTTTCCTCGATCGCGGCGCGGATATTCTCCATGCGGTTTTCGGGATTCGGGTGGGTGCTGAAGAACTCGGGCTGGCCGCCACCCCCGCCGGCTTCGGCGAGAATCTGCATGACGGTCAACATCTCGCAGGGGTTGTAGCCGGCGTTCGCCATATAGCGGACGCCGAGGACGTCGGACTGCAGCTCGTCATCCCGGCCGAACTTCATGTTGACGACCTGCCCGATGAGAGCCGCGACAGCCGCCGTCTGCTGGGTTGATGGATTATCGGGATCGTAGGCGGCGATGACGGCGGCGCCGGTGAGCCCCTGCGTCAACTGGACCTTGGCCATCTGCTCGGCCGAGTGGCGAGCAACGGCATGGCCGATCTCGTGGCCCATAACGCCGGCAAGCTGATCCTCGTTGCCGAGCTGGTCAAAGAGGGCGGCGGTGATGAAGACCTGCCCTCCCGGCAGGGCAAAGGCGTTGATCGTCTCCGGGTCGGCAAGCAGCGTACACTCGAAGGGATACTCTGTTTCCTGCAGGCTGTTGGCCTGGATGAGGTTGGCGCAGACCTCGTCGAGCAGCGCCTGGGCCTGCTGGTCGGGATCTTCGCCGCCGAATTGCTGCTCCATCTCCGGCACTGCCTGCAGGCCGAGGGCAATCTCCTGCTCCTTCGTCATGGCCACGTACTGCTCTTCGTCGGTGTACGGGTTGAAGGATTTAGAGGCGCAATACGAAAGAATAGAAAATGCGGCAATCGCCAGGGCAATCAGAATCCTCGCTCCGCTGAGGCCGCGGCCCTCGCCTGAAGTACGTCTGCGATACATGGTTTCTCCTTTTTATTCTTCGGCGGCTTCGGTTTTTTCGACGCGGACGAAGCGCTCGACTTCGAGCAGCTCGTAGACCGTCCCGGCGGTCAGACCGAAGAGCAGATGGGTCGCAATTTCGAGCCAGTTGTTGATGGGATAGAACCAGGGGAAAAAGCGGGTAAAGGTGAAATGGTTGATGGCATATACGGCGAGGCCAAACAAGAGGCCGACGATAACGCCGACAGGCAACTCCCATTCATGGATGATCGCCGCCAGAACAAGGGTATAGATCACGGAGATGACGAAGTGGAGGAGTATTCCCACGATGACGGAGATGGCGCTGATGTCGTCGAGCAGGACATCCGTCCCCAGGATGAGAGCTCCTGTGTAGTGGGGATAGATCCAGGGGCTCTGGCCGACGATCAGGGCCTGCCCCAGCATTTCAGCAATCAAGAAGACGAGGCCGGCGACCAGGCCGGCAATGAAGGCGGCCCGCCAGTCTACCAGTTGTTCCAGTTCTACGCGTGACGTTGTACTCATCAATCTCCTCCCTGGCCAAAGCGGCCGGCTTAACCCTGCAGAAGTGATTGGCCTCCGTCGATAAAGATGACGGCGCCCGTAATGTGGCTGCTGGCGTCGGAGGCCAGAAATAACACCAACTCGGCAACCTGTTCCGGGCTGCCCGGCGCGCCGTCGGTCAGGGGGATCGCGCCTTCCGGGTACTCGACCGGCTCCCGGGCCCTTTCCAGGTGGCGCTCTTCCGTGTTTTCGCCGATGCCGGTCGTAATTGCGCCGGGACAGATAACGTTGACGCGAACGCGGTCTTTAGCCAGCTCCAGCGCGAGCATCTTGGCCAGCGCAACCTGACCGGCCTTGCTCGTGGAGTATGCGGTTGCGCCCGTGTTGCTGAAGTTGCGGGTGCCGTTCACCGACGAGGTGACGACGACGGCCCCACCCTGGCGACGGAGCGCCGGGGCCGCATACTTCAGGGTGTAAAAAGTGCCCGACAGATTCGTCTCCAGCGTCTCCTGCCACTCCTCGACAGTCAGCTCCTCCAGAGGAGCCCAGACGCCGTTGATGCCTGCGTTGGCGAAGACGATGTCCAGACGCCCCCAGGCGTCGAGCAGGCGAGCCACAGCAGCTTCAACTTCTGTGGCGCGGGCAATGTTCGCAGCGAGGGAGAGGGCCGTGCCGCCGGCAGCGCGGATGGCTTCCGCCGTTTCTTCGGCTTCGGCCCCTTCCAGGTCCAGGACGGCGACGCGGGCCCCGGCCTCAGCCAGCCGCAGCGCTGCGGCCTTGCCGATGCCCGACCCGCCGCCTGTCACCAGCGCCACTCTGTCCTGTAGTGTCACAATACGCCTCGGTTCGTTGATAGAATCAGTTCTTCAATCCCCGGCAGCAAGGGAAGCGCACAGATGCCGCCACTAGCATAGCATAAAGGAGCAGGCCAGGGATCGGCTATATGCCCCGGTAACAAGATGTAGATACAAAAGGCGGTATCGGGTATGGCGTGGCGGGCTGAAAGCCCCGGTCCGTGGGGAAATCGACGGGGAGTGAGGCGAGAGGTAAGATAGACGGTGCAGGAGGATTGACGATGCAGATCCATACCCTTGACCTCAACTTCCAGAATCTGAGTCACGCGATTGCAGCCTACCTGATCGAGGGGCCGGAGGGCTACCTGCTGATCGAGACGGGGCCGATGAGCACGCTGCCCGCGCTGCAGTCGCGTCTCGCCGAGCATGGTCTCTCACCCGGCGATATCGGCGACGTGGTGGTAACCCACATCCACCTGGACCACGCGGGAGCGGCCGGGTGGTGGGCGCAGCACGGGGCGCGCGTCTACGTGCATCCGATGGGAGCGCCGCACCTCATCGAGCCGGAGCGGCTGTGGCAGAGCGCCACGCGCATCTACGGGGAGGCGATGGAGAGCCTTTGGGGCAGCATCCTGCCCGCTCCGGCGGAGCAGGTGATCCCGGTGCGCGATGGGCAGCAGATTACGGCAGCCGGCGTCACATTGAGGGCCATCGACACGCCGGGCCACGCCGGGCATCACCACACCTACCGGCTGGGTGACATCGGCTTCACGGGCGACGCCGCCGGTGTACGGGTGCCGGGCAGCGACTGGGTTTCCCTGCCCGCGCCGCCGCCAGAATTCAACCGGGAGCTGTGGTGGAAAACGCTGGATCGGCTGGAGGCGGAGAAGTTCGCCGCCATCTATCCGACCCATTACGGCCGGGTCGAGGACGTGGCCTACCAGCTTGGCGAAATACGGGGCATGATCGAAGACGCCTCGACCTTTGTCCGCGCCCGCATGGAAGGAGGGATGGAGCGCGACGATCTCGTCAATGCCTACGTGGGCTGGAACCGCGAGCGGGCGCTGAGCAGGGGGATGGCGGCGGACGATTTTGCCCGCTACGAAGCGGCCAACCCACTATTCATGTCCGTAGACGGGCTGATGCGCTACTGGCGGAAGCGCGCCGAGGCGGAAGCCCGCCGGTCGGCCTGAGAGCCTTATCCTCTGGAGCCGGCCGGGCCCGGAAAGCGGTTAATCTCCCGGCGCAGCGCAGCAGGAGCCACGGCCTCTGCATCAATCGCGCTCACCTGTAGAAACGAGGCCAGGTTGTGCAGCCCCCTGGCCAGAGCCTGCGCGAACGCTGCGCCGCCCTCAAACCACTCCTCCAGCCACAGCCCATTGACAACGAGCTGCCGGGCCGGCCGATCTACCCTGGCGTCCAGGCGCCCTACCAGCCGGTCGCCGTAGAGGATGGGCATCGTGTACGGGCCATACTGCCGTTTCGCTGCGGGCTTGTAGATTTCCCAGATGTAATCGAAGCCGAAGAGTCTGGCGGCCCGCCCGCGCGCGCTGACCCGTTCCAACGGGGCGAGAAAGACGACTTCGTCCAGCGTCGTCGTGGACACGGGCGCCCAGGCCGGCGGCGTCTCAGCCGCGCTCAACTGCTCCAGCAGGGGAAGGTCGTCTGCCAGGCAATAAACAGGATGACGCTCCCCTTCTACTTTCAGGGGAGCCAGCACCCCCGCCGCCACGTATTCAGACAGGGTAGCTGCGGCTTCGTTCTTCGGCACTGCCCGCCCGGTCGCTCCTTTGAGGATATTGTGAAAATCGCGCTCGCTGACCAGACCGGACTCGGAGACGGCCTTGCGCGTATGAAAGGCCGCCGCGTCCTCTGGAGAAGCCGTGCGCTGGAGGTGAACCGGCGCGACGTTCTCCAGAAAGTCGTAAACCCGTTCTTTGCCTTGCCGGCTGTGCGTCATCAGCTCTCCCGTTAGCCAGAGATAATAGAGCGCGAGGGCCGTGTCCTTACTGCCGCGATAATGGTCAACTGCGTTTCCCGCGAAATCCCGGTTGCGCAGCGGGCCGCGGGACCGTATTGCCTGGCGAACCGCATCCAGCAAACCGGGATTGGCCTGCGCGAACGCCAACCAGCGCTCTTCACCTTTCCGGCGCTCCATCAGGGGACGGTAGAAGGGAAGCTCGGCCATCGGGTAGATCATGACGGTGCCGCCGTAGTCAAAGAACTGGCGGTCTGTGTACAGGAGGCTATCGAGGTCGTCTGGACGGTAACCGGCTACACGCCCCCATAACACCAGGTCGTGGCTCTGGGCAACGACGGTAACAGGATCCACCTGGACAGCCTCGACGGCCCGCAGGGCGCTGTCTACGCCGTCCCGGCCCTGCCAGCGCCGGCCGGGCCACAGTCCCTGTTTGCCGAGGATAAAGCGGCGGCGAACCGTGTCCGAAATTGGTATGGCGGCGGGCATAGGCACTCTCTGCGTTCTTTTGCTGCCTAGTATAGGGTGGGCCCGGCGCGGGGAAAAGGGAACATCTTCCATCAAATCTTCGTTATATCCGTTGACGGGCCTGCCGGCTTTTCGCTAAGGTGTGCAGCGGCAGGCGGAACGTCTGTTTTGTCGTTAATGGAAAGGAGAAAGAAGATGATGAAAAAGAACGATGCGCGACGCACGATCTTTATGACGGTACTGGTCCTTTTGCTGGTGGCAGCGCTTGCCGCCTGTACGCCAGAAGAAAACAGCGGGCTGGGCGAGCCGGGCGCACCCGATAATACGGAGACGCCGGCAACGGAGCCCACTCCTGAAGATGAAACGGCGCCAGAAAGCAACCTGAGCGGCTCGCGCTGGAACCTTGTCTCGATGGCCGGGGAGACGCCGGTTGAAGGCAGCACGATCACCCTGGACTTCCTCAACGGCGATCTCGGCGGCAACGCAAGCTGCAACTCTTACACCGCGCCGTACACGCTCGAGGGTGAGACGCTGACGGTCGGGCAGGCGACCAGCACGATGATGGCCTGCGAAGGGGTGATGGACCAGGAAGCGCGCTACCTGGAGCTGCTGAGCAGCGCTGAGTCGCTGTCCGCCGGCGAGGACGAGCTGGTGATCCGGACCCCCGAAGGGGACCTTGTGTTCGAGCCGGCAGCCGACACGGCGCTGGAAGGCACGACCTGGACGCTGAGCGGCCTGGTAGAGAACGAGAGCGTCAACTCAATGGCCGGCGACGAGGAGATCACGGCCATCTTCGAGGGTGGGCAGCTCAGCGGCTTTGCCGGCTGCAACAGCTACTCGGCCGAATACAGCGTCGAGGGTGAGGTGCTGAACCTCGGCGATGTGGTCAGCACGCTGGTTGCCTGTGAGGATGAAGCGCGCAACGAACGCGAGCAGGCTTTCCTCGGCGCCCTGCAGAACGCCGCCGCCTACCAGATCGAACGGGAGAACCTGACCCTGCTGGATGCCAGCGGGAACCCGCTGCTGCATTTCCGGGCGCAGGACGCGGCAGAGTAAGCTGACCGGACCTCAGTCTTCAACGACCGCCAGACTGGCAAAGATCTCGTGGATATTGCCATCGGGATCGGCGAAGAAGGCGGTACGCTGGCCCCAGGGCATGTCGGCCGGTCCTTTGACGGGCGTCGCGCCCCGGCCGACCAGCTCCTCATAGAGCCGGTCGACTGCCTCCGGGGTGGGTACGGGAAAGGCCAGCTCCAGACGCTGGCCGCTCGCCTCCCGGGTGAAGCTCTCGTGACCGGTGGCGTCGTACATAATGTCCCTGTGGCAGATAGAAAAACGCACGCCTGCGGATTCAAACTCGACGTAGTTGTGCATGTCGTCGGCTACGACGAAGCCGAGTACGTCGCGATAAAAGGCCACCATCCGGGGCACGTCTCCGGTCACAATAGTGATCAGGTCAATTCTGGGGTTCATCGGTTTCTCCTGCAGAAAGAGTGTCCGGTCCCGCACGGACACGGACGCCCATCGTAGCAGGGAACGGCGGCTCTGCAAGAAAAGCGGTGGGCTGTCGTCAGGCAGCCCTCCCCTTGTGCTTCTATGTCACCGGCGTGCGCCGGGCGGGCGCCCTCTTTACCCGGTACGCGGTCGCTTGAGGAGGATGAGCAGGCCGCCGGCGATGAGGAAGATCGGCCAGATCCTGCCCAGCAACTCCAGGGCGTCCATGGCGGCGCCGCCAAAGCTGGCGGCTGCGCCGACCAGCGCCATGATAGCGGCGACGATGAGCGCCCATAGGTGACGATCGTCACGGGTAAAGATGATCGACAGCACCGGAATCAGCACCCAGCCGGCGGCAAAGGCGAGCAGAAACATGCCGCCGCCGTCCTCGACGAAGGGAATTTCCACGCGCTCGATCGTCAACAAGACCCCGAGGGCCAGCCCGGCGAGGATGCCGCCGGGGATAAAGAAGCCCGATTGGCGTGTGGCGATGCCGGCGACGATAAAGACGAGGCTGAGGCCGCCGAGCACTATCCAGCCCATCATCTCGCCGATATCGACGAACTGGGCCAGCAGGGCCAGCACGCCGACGACGATTAGGATCAGCCCTCCTACGAAATTGCCTCTACCCCGGCCTTCTGCTTTCTCTTCTGTTGGCTTGTCCATTGGTGACGTTCCTCCACTACTACGATGCGGCCTGACATGGTAAAAAACAGTGTAACACGGCCGTACGCTGCTGTAACCTGTCAAATGTCATCTACTGTCTCCTGCTAAAGGCGGAACGGTTGGCGGGCATGGGCGAGCTGTACCTGCTAATCACATTCCTATAGACAGGGCTCTGGTTCCGATCTACGATGGGCGCATGAGCTTTGAGCTTCCGCTCTTCCCGCTGCACACGGTGCTCTTTCCGGGCATGCCCCTGGCGCTGCACGTCTTCGAGCCGCGCTACCTGCAGATGGTCGGCGAGTGCATGCGCACCCGGCAGCCTTTCGGCGTCGTCCTCATTCGCGAGGGTCAGGAGGTGGGCGATCCGACGGCGGAGCCTTTTCCCGTGGGCTGCACGGCGGAGATCGCCCAGCTGCAGCCGCTGGAAGACGGCCGGCTGCAGCTTCTTGTCATCGGCCGGGATCGCTTCCGTATTCTCTCGCTGCACCGCGACCAGCCCTATCTGACGGGCACGGTGGAGCGCTTTCCGCT
>JAAYYY010000376.1 GCA_012515125.1 Chloroflexota bacterium | reverse complement strand
TTGCTCCCAGCCTACACCGTCCCCGTTTCCAGATCCGTTTCCACACAGGCTGCGGGCTGGAAGCCCGCGATCCGCCCTATCCCCCAATCAGCGCATCCACCTGCTCCAGAAGCGCCAGCAGCGCGGCCTCCGCGCCCGCGGCGCTCTCCGGCGGAGGCGGAAGCGGCGGCGGGTCTGGCAGCGCCTGCCCTGTCAGCTCCTCGTACCGCTGCCGGTAGCCCGCATCCGGCGTCTTCGCCCACAACGCCTCGTAGCGCGCCGCCGCTTTCCGCCTGGCCGCGTCGTCGTCCCGGAGCAGCAGCCAGCCGGTATAGAGGATGGCCGCCTGCTGCTCCGGCTCCGGCCATGTCGCCAGCAGAGCGGCGACGTTGCGCGCGGCAACCTCGGGCCCGAGCTGCCCGCTCGCGCCCTGCAGGTAGGCCGAGAGAAGCTGCGTGCCAAAAAGCGTATCCTGGCGCTGAACCGTCTCTGCCGCCTGCCGCCCCCGTTCGCTCAGCGCCAGCGCTTCCACGTACTCACCCTGCGCCGTCAGGATCTTGGCCTTCGTCATCCAATGCCAGGAGAGGTGGAACTGGTTGTTCAGTTGCTCCAGCAGCGGGATCGCCCGGTCGCAGGCAGCCAGTGCCGGCCCGGTGGCCCCCTGCCGCCGGTAGAGGTCGGCCAGGTTGCCCAGGTGGCGGGCCACGCCCAGCCGGTTGCCCAGCTGCAAATCCTCCTGCAGCGCCCGCGCCAGGCAGGCCAGCGCCGGCCCCGTCGCCCCACAGCGGCTGTAGATGACGCCCATGTTGCCCAGGTGCAGCGCGACCCCGCGCCGGTTGCCGGCCTGCTCGTCAATCGCCAGCGCCCGCCGGTAATAGACCAGCGTCTGGTCGTACTGCCCGCGCTGCCAGAAGATGTTGCCAATGTTGCCCAGGTGGCGGGCGACGCCCTCCAGGTGCCCCAGCTCCTCGTCGATCGCCAGCGCCTGCTCGTAGCTGCGCTGCGCCTCGTCGTAGGCCGCCAGGTTGTAGTGGACGATGCCCATGTTCCCCAGGTGCCGGGCAATGCCCATCCGGTTGCCCAGCGTCTCGTCCATCTCCAGCGCCTCCTGGTAATAGGCCAGCGCCTGCGCGTAATCTTCCCGGTCCTTATAGACGTTGCCAATGTTGCCCAGGCAGGCGGACACGCTCGCCCGCCGGCCCACCTCACGGTAGATGGCGCACGCCTCTTCAAAGCAGGCCAGCGCCTCGTCGTGCCGCTCCTGGTGCCAGTGGACGAGGCCGAGGGTGTTCAGCGCCCCCGCCGCGCCCTCCCTGTCGCCCAGCGCCCGGCTCGCCGCCAGCGCTTGCTCGCAATGGGCCAGCGCCTGCGCATACGCCCCCTGCCGCCAGTAGACCCGGCCCATTTCCCCCGCCAGCCGGGCCGCGAGGGTCGCGTCGCCGCTCTCCCGCGCCTGCGCCAGCCAGTCCAGCGCCTCGGCATACTGCCCCTTGAACTCCAGCAGGCGGCCCAGCGCCCCCATCTCCCTCGCCTGCAGCGCCCGGTCGCCGCTCTCCCCGGCCGCGGCGATGGCCTGCCGGTAGATCGCTTCGGCCTCGCTCCACCGGCCCACCAGCAGCCAGACGTCGCCAAGCCGGCCCATCACCTCGACGCGCCGCTTTCCCTGGGGCAGAATCGCCAGCGCCCGCTCGAAATAGCGCACTGCTTCCTCGTTGGCGTAGACCGCCGCCGCCTGCTCGCCGGCCTGCGCCGCGTACAGCCCCTCTTTCGCCGCGTCGCCGGCCATCTCCCAGTGATAGGCCAGCAGCGCCGCCGGCGCGCCGCTCTGCTCCAGCCAGCGCGCCGCCCGCCGGTGCAGCAGCTCCCGCCGCGCCACGCCGATCTGCCCGGCGACCGCCTGCCGCAGCAGCGCGTGCTGGAAATCATAGCGCGCCGGCCGGCTCCCAGGCTCGACCTGCAGCATCCCCCGGCGCAACCCCCAATCGACGGCCTGCGCCGCTTCCTCTTCGCTGCGCCCGCTCATTTCCCTCATGCCGTCCAGCGTCGCCGGGCTGTGCACGAGAGCCAGCGCCTCGATCACCTGCCGCTCCGGGCCCGGTAGCCGGCTCAGGCGGCGGCGGACCAGATCGCTCACCGTCCGCGGAACGGGCAGCTCGGCGGGCAGCTCGCTGCCGCCGGCCAGCTCGCGCAGCAGCTCGGTGACAAACAGCGCGTTCCCTCCCGTCGCCTCGGCCAGCATCGCCGACACGTGCGGCCGGTAGCCCACCGGCAGCCGGGGCCAGAGCTGGGCCGCCAGCCGGTCCACGCTCTCCGGCGACAGCGCCGGCAGCGCCAGCCAGCTTACAGGCAGCCCCTGTAAATCGCCGAGCAATGCCTGGAACGCCGGGCGGCTGTCCACTTCCTCCGCCCGGTACGCCCCCGCGAGCAGCAGCCGGTCGGAGCCCGCGTGCCGGGCCAGAAAATGAAAGAGGTGCAGGCTCGTCTCCCCGGCCCACTGCAGATCGTCCACGAAGAGCAGCAGCGGGCCATCGCAGCCCTTCAGGAACGCGCGCACCGCCGTGAAAAGCTGCTCCCGGTCGGCTTCCGCCGATGCCGGGAGCTGCCGCCGCGGACCTCGCGCCGCCCGGCCGGGCAAGAGCTGCGCCAGAGCCTCCTGCACGAAGCCCGGCTGCCTGTCCAGCCCGCCCTCGCCCATCCTGTCCAGCAGCGTCTCCAGCATCTCGACCCACGGGTGGTACGGCAGGGCGCTGGTCGATTCGTAACAGCGGCCGGCCACGAACGAGCCGCTCGGGAGCCGCCGTCCAAACTCGTCCACCAGCCGGCTCTTGCCCGCGCCGGCCTCCCCGGTTACCAGGAAGACGCTGCCCCGGCCCGCGCCGGCCTCCTGCCACGCCGCCTGCAGCAACCCCAGCTCCCCCTCTCGCCCGACAAAAGCGGCCGGTGGCGACGGCCCGGCTACGGGCGGCGCGCCGGCCGGTTGCGCCGGCGCGGTAACCGGCCGGCCGGCGGCTATCTCCGCGACCAGCGCCTGCAGCTCAGCCTCGGGCTCCACCCCCAGTTCGCGCCACAGCGTCTCCCGGCACAGCGCGTATTGCGCCAGCGCCGCGTCTCGCCGGCCGGTCTGCGCGTATAGCCAGATCAGGCGGCTGTGGGCTTCTTCCAGCAGCGGGTTGCTCTGCAATAGCTGCTGCGCCCGGCCGGTGGCATCCTCGTAGGCCCCCGCCGCGATCTGCCGGGCTACGATCTCGCCAAGGCCGCGCTCGTAGAGATGGCGCATCTGCGCCCGCTGCCCCAGCAGCCAGATCTCAAAGCCGGCCGAATCGGGCAGGCTCAGCCCTTCCAGAAACTCCCCCCGGTAGAGGTCCACCGCCTCCTCCAGCTCGGCCAGCGACCGTCCCGCCAGCCGGCGGTCGAGAGCCTGCGTGAACGCCAGACAATCGACCCAGGCCGCTCCGGCGTTGAACCACACGTTGTCGCCGTCACTGTGGATCAGCTCCGCGTCCAGCCCCCGGATGCGGCTCAGGAGCACGCTCAGCGCCCGCGCCGGCGCGTTCGCCTCCTGGCAGAAGAGCCCGGCCAGGCTGCTCCGCGGCTGCCGCTGCCCCGTCGCCGCCAGATAGGCCAGGACGGCCCAGCTCTTGCGGCGCAGGGCCGGCAGCCGCGCGCCGGGCCCGGCTGGCTGGGCGTCAACCGGGCCGAGCAGTCGTAGCCGGAGGCGTGCGGGCGTCTCTGTCGCCAATCGACTTAACTCCCTGTTGTCTGTTCTGGCAGGCGGGTGGGCGGGATGCTGGCGTCAACTGGCAGACAGTATAACAGCCGCCTCCGCGCCGCTACAACCGTGGCAGGGGCCGCTTGCCGCCGTCCGTTCTGGCCTTTCCGCCACCGGCTCCCTGCGATCCGTCGCCGCCTGCTCCACGGCAGACCTACGCCCGCTTGAGATCCGATCCGTTGCCCTTATACTGTCAGGTAGAAGCGAAAGGAGGCCACAATGAAGCGCAACGCTTTCGTGCTCTGGAGCCTGGTTCTGCTGGTCGTCGCCCTGGCGGGCGTCTGGAGCGTGCGGGCGCAGGAGGGACACACCGTCTATCTGCCCGTCATCTCCTACACGTCTTCAGACCTGCCGGTCATTCATTATTTCCGAACCCCCGTCGAAATCGCCGATCCGGGCGACACAATCGAGATGGAATGGGCCAGCAGCGGCGGTCAGTCGGCCCAACTGTGGCGCATCGAACGCGGCGGCCCCATCGCCGAGTTCTGGGACGTTGCCCTGTCCGGCACATTCACCTATACCATCCCCACGCACAAGCGCGAGTTCATTACCTTCCAGCTTGCCGTGACGGGCGCCCAGGGGCATACCGCCTATGCCGGCCTGACGATCCCGCTCACCTGCCCCGATAGCTGGTTCTTCGAGCCGGCGCCAGAGGGCTGTCCGGGCGATGCGGCGCTCTTTTCATTGGGCGCCGAGCAGCCGTTTGAGCACGGCACTATGGTCTGGGTCGAGGGGCAGGACGGCATCTACGTGCTCTTCGGCGACGAGGCCCATAGCCCGCGCTGGACCTTCTACGAGGATACCTGGGAAGAAGGCGACCCTCTCTGTGACACGCGCCCGGTTCCTCCCGGCCTCTTCCAGCCCCAGCGCGGCTTCGGCAAGCTGTGGTGTGAGCAACCCGACCTGTTCGAGCGCCTCGGTTGGGCGACTGCCCACGAGGTCGGCTACGACGGCGCTATCCAGCGTGACTCGGCCCCCAAATACACGACCCTCTACTTGCGCGCGGCCGACGGCAACGTCTACAAGCTGCTGCCGGAGCGCAGCGGGTGGGAGCGGATCATCGTCACGGGGCCCTAGGGAGCCGGCGTGCAGGCTGGCGCCCTGACAACCCTCTTCCTCAGCGGCGCCAGCCTGCCACGCCAATACCGACTGAACGCAATATAAACCAGGGAAGTAGTCATGGCGTCTGACGAATACCCGCCGGTCATCCCGATGCTGGCATACGAAGACGGTTTTGCGGCGCTGGCGTGGCTGGCCGAAGCGTTCGGCTTCCGCGAGCGCATGCGGCTGGTGGGCGACGACGGTCTGCTGGCCCACGGCGAGATGGAGGCTGGCGACGGCGTGATCATGCTGGCAACGCCGACCCCGGATTACGTAAGCCCCCGGCGCCACCGCGAGCAGTGCGAGCAGGCCCGTAAATGGTCGGCCGTGCCCTGGATCATCAACGGCGTGCTCGTCTACGTGGACGACCTCGACGCCCATTTCGCCCAGGCCAGGGCCGCCGGAGCGACCATCCTCTCCGAAATCGAAGAGGGGCCGCCGGCCCGCCGCTACCGCGCCGAAGATCTGGAAGGCCACCGCTGGTTCTTCATGGAGCGTGAATAACTCGGCCTCTGCGCTGGGCTGTCAGGCTGGGTTAGCCCGCACCTGCAGAGGGACAGCCCTCACTTCCGCGCCCGCCGCAGCCAGCGCCAGCCCGCCCCGGCGAGGCCGAACAGCAGCAGGGCAAAACTACCACCCACAAAGAGCCATTTCAAAAACGTTAGCGGTCCTGCCAGCGCATCCACCACAGGCGTCGCCGCCGGATAGCGGGCCATGACCAGCCCGGCGGCGCCATTCTCCAGAAAATCAAAGAGCATGCCCGCCACAGGCACGAGATTCGCCCGCGCCCACATCCGGCCGGCGAAGGCGCGCGGCATCAGCCAGCTCAGCGCCGTCGTCAGGAAAAACGTGTACACCAGCGGCCAGACCACGTCGAAGGTCAGCCGGGCGCGCACGTAGGCCGCCCGCCCCTCAGCGCCGTAGGCCTCCGCCCAGCCAACCAGATCGTCAGCCGTGTAGAAGAGCGTCGTGTCCGGCGTGCCCGCGCCGCCGGTGGCCTGCTCCGCCTGGGCTGCCTGGCGCGGCAGGACCAGCGCCGTGAACGCGAGGAAGAGCAGCAGCGCCGCCAGGACGATCCAGCCTGTCGTCTTCTGCTGCAGCCAATTAGAGAAGCGCATCATGATCTGCTGGCTATTGTGGCATGCCGGGAGCGGCCTGGCGAGGGCGAAATCTACCTCAGATCGGATTGAACGGAGGCAGATGCGAGGGATGATAGAGGGTCAGTACTATAATGCCTTTCGCGTTGGCTCCCACATAACGAGGTATGTACTGATGCGCGCTTACTCTGGTGACACGCTCCCCATCCTGGTCTGCACCGCATTACTCGCCGTCTTCCTGGGCGGCTGCGCCGACCCGGCCCCTGTCGAGGCAACGGCGACCGTCACCCTGCCTGCGCCCACGCCCCTCCCCGAGCCCTCGCGAACAGTCCCGCCGTCCGGAACCGCGCCGGCCGTAGAAGGTTTCCCGACCCAGCCAGAAGACGTGCCCTTCCCGGCTGAGAGCTGGCCGGAGGGAGCGTGGCCGGCCGGGGTCGATCGCGCGATGGTCGACGCCGCGGTGGACGAAGCGTTTGCCGACGGCGCCGTGCAGCGCGTGCGGGCGGTCGTCATCGTGCACGGCGGGCAGATCGTCTACGAGCGTTACAGCCCCAATCTGGCCGACCACGCCTCGGCGATGATGCCGGGCTACTCCATCGCCAAGAGCATCACCGCTATGCTGGCCGGCATCCTGGTGCG
>JAAYYY010000375.1 GCA_012515125.1 Chloroflexota bacterium | reverse complement strand
TACCAGCAGCGCTGGCTGGTTGGCTGGCTGCCCCACCCCGAGGCCGCCGCCCCCTACTACTATGCCTACGCGCAGCAGGGGGCGACGGATTAAGGTCGGGTTCAGTCCGCAGGAGCCGCTTCGAACTGCGCCTCTTCGGTGCTGCCGCTGAGCGCCGTCGTCGACGACTGGCCCTGGGTGAGGATCAGCTGGATCTCGTCAAAATAGCCCGCGCCGACAAAGCTCTGGTGCTTGGCGGCGGCGTAACCATGCTCCCGCTCCAGCTCAAACTCCCGCTCCTGCACGCGGGCGTAGGCTGCCATCCCCTCGTCGCGATAGCCGTTAGCCAGCTCGAACATGCTGAGGTTGAGGGTGTGGAAGCCGGCCAGCGTTACAAACTGGAACTTGTAGCCCATCTCGCCCAGCTTCTCCTGGAACGTGGCGATAGTCTTCTCGTCCAGGTTGCGGCGCCAGTTGAAGGAGGGCGAGCAATTGTAGGCGAGGAACTTGCCGGGGAACTTCTCGTGAATGGCCTGGGCAAACTCGCGCGCCTCGCCGAGATCGGGCTTCGCCGTCTCGCACCAGACGACGTCGGCGTAGGGCGCGTAGGCCAGGCCGCGGGCAATCGCGTAGTCGAGGCCGCCCTTGATGTAGTAGAAGCCTTCAAAGCTGCGCTCGCCGGTGAGGAAGGGCTGGTCCAGGGAATCGATGTCGCTGCGCAGCAGGGTCGCCGAGTCGGCGTCGGTGCGGGCGATCAGCACGGTGGGCACGCCGAGAACGTCGGCGGCGAGGCGGGCCGCCGACAGCTTGGTGATGAACTCACTTGCCGGCACCAGCACCTTGCCACCCATGTGCCCGCACTTCTTGGCGCTGGAGAGCTGGTCCTCGAAATGGACGCCCGACGCGCCGGCCTCAATCATGCTCTTCATTAGTTCGTAGGTATTGAGCGGCCCGCCAAAGCCGGACTCGGCATCAGCGACGATCGGCACGACGTAGTCAACGCCCTCGCGCCCCTGCAGCGCGGCAATCTGGTCGGCGCGCAGCAGGGCGCTGTTCAGGCGGCGCGCCAGCTCCGGCGCGCTGTCTACGGGGTACAGACTCTGGTCCGGGTAGGTATGGCCGATGGTGTTCCCGTCGGCGGCCACCTGCCATCCACTGAGGTAGATAGCCTGCAGGCCGGCGTGGACCATCTGCACAGCCTGGTTGCCCGTGACGGCGCCGAGCGCGCGTATGAACGGCCGGGTCTGCATCAGCTCCCACAGTCGCTCCGCGCCCCGGCGGGCTAACGTATACTCAATCTGCACCGTGCCACGTAGACGGACGACGTCTGCTGCGCTGTAGGGTCGTCTGATTCCCTGCCAGCGCGCCTCTTTTTGCCAGGCCTGTTCCATCTCCGCGGCGGCTTCATTTCTGTTCATGTTTGTTGTTCCTCCACAACTCTACTTCCTGAACCACAAAGCCTTCTGCACAGACGGGCCCGCGACCGTCCGGCAGAAAGCGCCGACCACAAACGAGCTAAGGCAAATAGTCGTAAGCCAGCAGGGTGAGAAAGCCGGCGAACTCCCCGGAAATGAGCCGGTCAAGGATTGTAGAGGCGTCGGCGAAGCGGCCCCGCGTATACCACTCCTCGCCGACGAGGGCGCGGATCTTCTCCAGCTCCTCCGGCACCCAGCCACGTACCAGCTCCAGCGTAATAGGCCGCCCATCGTCCAGCCGGGCGTCGGGGTTATTGATCCACTGCCAGATCTGGGCGCGGGAGATCTCGGCGGTGGCTGCATCTTCCATCAGGTTGTTGATCGCCGCCGCGCCGACGCCGTTCAGCCACGAGTTGATGTACTGCAAGGCCACGCTGATGTTGCCGCGCAGGC
>JAAYYY010000374.1 GCA_012515125.1 Chloroflexota bacterium | reverse complement strand
GCTGCCCAACCTGCTGCTCAACGGCGCCTCAGGCATTGCCGTGGGTATGGCGACGAACATCCCGCCGCAGAACCTCAACGAGCTGTGCGACGCGATTACCTACCTCATCGACCATCAGGAGAACCAGAACGACGTGACCCTGGACGACCTGATGCAGTTTGTGAAAGGTCCGGACTTTCCGACCGGGGGCATCGTCGTCGGCGTGGAGGGGATCAAGAGCGCCTATGCGACGGGCAAGGGGCGCGTGATCATTCGCGGCGTGGCGACGATTGAAGAGCCGTCTGGACACAACCAGCGCGAGCGTATCGTCATCACAGAGCTGCCTTTCCAGGTCAACAAGGCGACGCTCATCGAGCGCATCGCCGAGCTGGCAAACAAGGGCGTACTCGATCAGATCGCCGACCTGCGCGACGAATCGGACCGCAACGGCATATCGGTGGTGATAGAGCTGAAGCGCGGCTGCCAGCCGATGAAGGTGCTCAACCAGCTCTATAAGCACACGCAACTGCAGACGACGTTTGGGGTGCAGATGCTGGCCCTCATCGACCGCGAGCCGCGTCTTCTTTCTCTGAAGCGGGCGCTGCAGGTCTACATTGACCATCGCGTGGTGGTCATCACCCGCCGCACGCAGTTCGAGCTGGACAAGGCGCTGCGGCGCCAGCACATCCTCGAAGGGCTGCTGATCGCCCTCGATCATCTGGACGAGGTCATCCATACCATCCGCAATGCGGCAGACGTGGACGAGGCGCGGGCGAAGCTGACGGCCAATTTTGGCCTGAGCGAGGAGCAGGCCAACGCGATTCTGGATATGCAGCTGCGACGGCTGGCGGCGCTGGAACGGCAGCGCATCCAGGATGAGTACCGCGAAATCAGCGAGCGAGTGGCCTATCTCCGGGGGCTGCTGGCAGACCGCAACCTGATCCTGGGGCTGATCAAAGATGATCTGGCCGAGCTGAAAGAGAAGTATGGCGAAGAGCGGCGCACGCGCATCGCGCCAGAGCTGGAGCCGGGCCTCGACGTGGAAGACATGATCCAGGACGAGGACGTGCTCGTCTCTATTACCCAGCGCGGCTATATCAAGCGCACGCCGCTGGACGCCTACCGCATCCAGCAGCGCGGGGGCAAGGGGTTGATCGGCATGGGCACGCGGGACGAGGACGAGCTGGAGCATCTCTTCGCCGCGGGCACGCTGAACAGCATCCTCTACTTCTCTGACCGGGGCAAGGTGTACGCGGAAAAGGCGTACCACATTCCCGAGTATGACCGGACGGCGAAAGGCACGTCGATGATGAACCTGCTGCCGCTGATGCCCGGCGAGAAGATTACGGCGGCGCTGCCCGTGCGCGATTTTGACGAGGGTGAGTATCTGACGATGGTCACGCGCAAGGGACGCATCAAGCGCGTCGAGGTCCGATCGTTCCGCAACGTGCGTCCCTCGGGCCTCATCGCCATCAGCCTGGACGACGACGACGAGCTGGGCTGGGTGAAGATGACCCGGGGCAAGGAGGACCTGATCATCGTCAGCGCGAATGGCCAGGCGATCCGCTTCGCCGAAGAGGACGTGCGTCCGATGGGTCGCGCCGCTGCAGGCGTGATGGCCATGCGCCTCGACAAAGGCGACGGAATCACCGCCGTGGACGTGGTTGTGCCCGACCAGGAGCTGCTCCTGATTACCGGCAGTGGCTTCGGCAAGCGCACGGCGCTCAGCGAGTTTCGCTGCCAGAGCCGCTATGGCAAGGGCGTGCGGGCCATGATCCTCTCCCCGCTGACCGGGCGCATTATCGGCGCACGGGTTGTGAGCCGCGACGACGAAGTGACCTGTATTTCCAGCAACGGCATTATCCTGCGCACGCCCGTCAAGAGCATTTCCCGCCAGGGGCGCTATTCGCGCGGCGTGCGTATCATGGACCTGCGCGACGGCGATCAGGTGGCCTCGGTGACGGTGCTGCGCGAAGGGCAGTTCACCCGCAACAACGGCAACGTGCTAGAAGAAGAATAGCGGCGAAAGCCGTTTATCTCCCTTCTCAGTTCGATAGGGCGCTGGTACCAGCGCCCTTTTTGTTGGACGGAATTCCTATTTAGCTCTCTGACGGGTCGGGCTATAGTGTAGGCGTCTGCTACTGGCGGTAGAGAGAAAGAAGGCTCTGCCGCTACTGGTTGGGCGAAATACAAGCCGCGGAGCGAGGTAATTGAGCAGAAATAACCACGAATTAGCCGCCGCGCTAGCCCCGGCGCGCGAGGTAGAACAGCTGGGAATCCCTCCCAGCCTGGTCATCGACCTGGTCTACCGGCTTCTGTTTGCCGAAGGGGAAGTGAGTATTGCGCGCTTCACCGAAGTGCTGAAGGTCCACGCGCAGGTGCTGGATACCATCCTGGCCCGGATGAAACAGGAGCATATGGTGGAGATCACCAATGCGGGCGTGCTCGGCCGGCTCAGCTATTCATACCGGCTGACGGAGGAAGGCACGCGCCGGGCACGCGAGGCGATGGAGCGCAGCCAATACCTGGGACCGGCGCCGGTCTCGCTGGAAAGCTACAGCCGGGCTATCCTGCTGCAGACGGCGGCGTCTCGCAAAATCGGGCCGCGGGAGGTGCAGCAGGCTTTGTGCAAGCTGGTCCTGCCCGACGACTTCCACCGGCGCATTGGCCCGGCCGTCAACGCGGGCAACTCACTCTTTCTCTACGGGCCGCCCGGCAACGGTAAGACGACCATTGCCGAGGCGATCGGGCGCTTGCTCGGGGATGGGGAGCCAATCTGGCTACCCTACGCGCTGACCGTCGGCGGGCAGATCATCCAGATTTTCGACCCGCTGGTCCATATCGAGACGCCGGTTGTGCAGGAAGACGCCAACGGTACGGCGCGGCTGACGGCGGGCGGGCCCAAGGTAGACAGGCGCTGGGGCTGCTTCCGCCGGCCGGCCGTCATGGTCGGGGGCGAGCTAAAGATGGAGGCGCTGGACCTGCGCTTCGAGCCGATCGCTAAGTTCTACGAAGCGCCGCTGCAGCTCAAGGCCAACGGCGGCATGTTCCTCATCGACGACTTCGGCCGGCAGCAGATGTCGCCGCACGACCTGCTCAACCGCTGGATTGTGCCCCTGGAGAGCGGCGTAGACTTTCTGCGCCTGACCTCGGGCCAGACGATTGAGGTGCCGTTCCGCCAGCTCATCGTCTTTTCCACTAACCTGGACCCGGCGGACCTCGTGGATGACGCCTTCCTGCGCCGCATCCAGATGAAGGTGGAGGTCGATGGGCCGGACGAGAAGCGCTTTTACCAGATTTTCCAGAACGTCTGCCGCATGCAGAGGATCGAGTTCGACCAGGAGAGCTTTGTCTACCTGCTGCAGAACTGGTATCGTAAGCCGCAGCGCACGATGCAGTCCGTGCACCCGCGCGACATTGTCAAGACGGTCGTCTCTATCTGTGACTACGAGGGGAGTCCACGGCGATTAACGCCGGAGCTTGTGGACGAAGCCTGTTTGAGCTACTTTGTGAGGTAAGAAAAAGCCCCCGCCACAGTCTGGCGGGGGCTTTTTGTTTTACTGCTCCAGCAGGTTGCTCAGCCCGCGGATGACGGAGCCTTCGCCGGTGCTCTTGCCGCCCGTGCTGGGCGCGGCAGCAATGATCCGGTCGGCGAGGCGGGAGAAGGGGAGCGATTGCAGCCAGACGCG
>JAAYYY010000373.1 GCA_012515125.1 Chloroflexota bacterium | reverse complement strand
GCTGTCAAGGATCAATACACGCTAGTGACCGTCCTGCGCGAGCCGCTGCAGCGGGTACATTCGCTCTACCGCTATATGCGGCGACGGCAGCGGGAGGATGAGCCGACCCCGCGCTGGTGGTATCCGGAAATGACCTTTATGGATATGGCCCGGTTGCCCCAAAACCGGAATGCACAGTGGCGGTATCTGAACGGGTTACAAGTTGACGATTTTGCCCACATTGGGGTGACCGAGCACCTAGAGGCCTTTGTAAAACAGATAACCCCTGGGAGCGGCCAACGCCTGCCACACCAGAATGTCGCCCCGCAGGAGCCCCTTGAGCTGAGCGACAGGGAACTGGCGGAGTTTCGCAAGCTGAATCAAAAAGACTACATCTTGTATGAGCGCGTCCTGAATAGGGTCCTTGCCGAGACGCACACCACAACACCTTCGTTAGCGTTGTAGTCTGCGGGCAATTGCTCTTTTTCTTGCCCGAAGTTCTGTTGGTCTATAACCATACAGTCTAGCCGCCCCCTCGACAGACTATGGAAAAAGAGCCTGTAACTGTCAGCATCATCATCCCTGCCTACAACCAGGCCCATTACCTGGGCGCGGCGATTGCCAGCGCACTGGGTCAGAGCTACGGCGACGTCGAGGTCATCGTCGTGGACGACGGTTCGACTGACAAAACGCGCGAGGTCGTCGAGCAGATCGGCGATCCGCGCCTGCGCTATGTCTACCAGGAGAACCAGGGCCTTTCGGCAGCGCGGAATACCGGCATCCGCCACGCATGCGGCACTTATCTGAGCTACCTCGATTCCGACGATCTGTTCCTGCCAGAGAAGGTCGCCCTGCTTCTGGCGGTCATGGAGGAGCGGCCCGAGGTGGGGCTGGTCGCGGGGCAGGCCATGCCTGTTGACGAGGCCGGCAGCCCGGCTGGCGCCCTGTTCGACCGGCCGTTGCCGGATGACGCGCGGGAGCTGCTCCTGCACAACCCGTTGCACGTCGGCAGTGTGCTGGTCCGGCGCTCGTGGCAGGAAAAGGCGGGCTTCTTTGACGAGAGCCTGCGCTCTTACGAAGACTGGGACATGTGGCTGCGTCTGGCCCGGCTCGGCTGCCCGATGGCCTCGGTGGCCCGGCCCGTCTCGCTCTACCGCTTTCACGCAGCGCAGATGACGCGAGACGGCAGCCAGATGACGACGGCTACATTCGCCGTGCTGGATAAGTCTTTCGCCGATCCTGACCTGCCACCGTCGTGGCGCGCGTGGCGAAACCGCGCATACAGCCGGGCCCACCTCCGCGCCGCGGCCCAGGCCTATCGCCTTGAAGAGAGCCTGTCCGTTGCCCGCATCCATCTTGAGAAGGCGGTGGCGCTGGACCCGACTCTGGCGGCGGGCAGCGGTGAACGGCTGGCTACGACAATGAGCGCCTGGACGGACCTGCCCAAGATTGGCGATCCGCTGACCTATCTGGAGCGCATCTACGACAATCTGCCGTCCTGTCTGCAGAGCCTCGGCGCCCGGCGCCGCGAAGTGTTGGGCGGCGCGGCCATGCGCCAGGCTTTTTCTGCGGCACGGGATGGTGACCTATCTCGCGCACGCAGAGCGCTCTATCGCGCCCTGCAATACCAACCGCGCTGGCTGGCGAATCGCGGCGCCCTATCGATCCTTGTTCGCTCTCATCTGAGTCTACGGAGAAGTTAAAGACAATCATGGCCCTGAACCGACCCTTCTTTCTGCGTCAGGAAGTGACGCCATTCGTCATCCTGTTTATTGAGCGTGACGGCAGCACCTATATGACGAGCATGCTCGCCTCGCATCCGGCCATCGAGATGGTCTACGAGCGCTTTTCCGTGATGGTGCTGCGTGGCGATGGTGCCGCCGAGCAATTAGCCTGGGCCCGGGAATACTTCACAGCGCCTCTGATCGGGCGCCGGGCGGCGATGGGCTTCAAGACTAAGCTGGTCGATGTCCTCGACCCGAACGGTTTCGCTACCCTTCTGCATGAGAAAGGGTGCCATATCATCCGCATGCAGCGGCGTAACACGGTAAAGGCCGTCGTCTCGCGCATTAATGCCCGGCGTCTCTACGAAGCCACGGGCAAGTGGAACCTGTATGATCAGTCGGACCGTGTGCCCCCGGCGGTCATCGATCCGGCCGAGTTTCACCAGTATCTGCAGGAGCGGGAACAGGACGAGCAGGCGCTCGACGACTACGTGCAGCGGCTGCAGCTGCCCACGCTGCCCATTGCCTACGAAGAGCTGCTGCTGGATCGCGACGGCGTGCTCGCCTCGGTCTTCTCGTTTCTGGGCGTCGAGCCACATCCGGTGACGGCAAAGACGATGAAGCATACACGGGATGACCTGCGCGAAGCTGTAACCAACTTCGACGAGCTGCGTGAGAGTGTGGCGGGCACACCGTACGCCGCCATGTTCGACGAAGTGTTGGTTCCGACCCGTTAGGGTCGCCTGGATAGGCGGCCGGTGGCGGTGAGGACGCCTGCGCGCTGCGCAGGATCGACTATTTCTACTTATAAAGGTCCTTTTCGAAATGCCAGGCATTATTGGTTATGTAGGTCAGTTCCGCGGGCAGCCGGCGGATCAGCAATTGCTGGGGCAGATGGCCCAGGCACTGGAACCAGAGCCACATTTTCGTGTAGAACTGCACCAGAGCGGGTTCTGGGGGTTGGGCCGGGTTACGCTGGGCATTGTGAACGGCCAGCAACAGCCCTTGTGGAACCGCGACGAAACGCTCTGTGTTGTTCTGGAAGGCGAGCTGTATGACACGGCGCCCATCCGCCAAGCGTTGCTGAGCGAAGGCCGCCGGCCCGAGGGTGAGGGCGACGCTGCTCTGCTGTTGGCCCTCTATGAAGCACGCGGCGAGCGTTTCGTAGACGAGCTGAACGGCGCCTTTACAGTGGCGATCTGGGACCAACCGGCTAACCGGCTGGTCATCGCCAACGACCGCCTTGGCCTGCATCCCCTTTACTACAGCCGCAGCCACGACGGCCTGATCTTTGGCTCCGGCGTGCGTGCGTTGCTGGCCCATCCCGCCCTGCCGCGCTGCGTGGACCACGTGGGCATGGCCCAGTTCATGGCTTTCGACCACCTGCTCGACCAGCGCACCCTGGTCGAGGACGTGCAGCTGCTGCCGCAGGCGACCGTCCTTGTCTACGAGGACGGCAAGCTACGTCTGCGCCGCTACTGGGAACCGCTCCATCCGCACGAGTATCCGTTCCGTCTGGAAACGGAGTGGATGGACGATCTGCTGAACCACCTGCGCCAGGCAATGAGCCGGCAAGCCCCAAGGGAGGGCGAGTCGGCCGGCATGCTGCTCAGCGGCGGTCTCGATTCTCGTTTCTTACTGGCGCTGCTCGCTGAAGAACAGTCACTGGACACGTTCCACACGTTTAGCTGGGGCCTTCCGGGCTGCGACGATGCCCGTTCTGCCAAGGAAGTGGCCGACAGGCTGGGCGCGCGCCACCACTTTTACCCGCTGCGGGCTGACTGGCTGCGAGACATGGCCGAGGAGGCAGTGCGCATCACCGACGGCATGGGCAATCTGGTTAACCTCCATGCCGGAGCGACGCTCAAAGAGCAGACGCAGCATGCCCAGATCCTCTACAAGGGCTTCCTGGGCGACGCGATGGCCGGCTTTGCCCAACGCCCGCAGCATTGGGCCGACTATACACCTGAAGACAGCATCCGCGCGCACCAGCTTGCACACCGCGAGCACGGCGTCTTGATTTTCGAGAACGACCGGCTGGCGCAGACGCTGACGCCAGACTTCCAGGAGAGTATCGGCGACGCTGTGATGGATAGCTACCGCGCAGGCATGGCAGCAGCGCTGACGCCGCAGCTCGCCGACCAGCGCATCTACTACGATTATACCCAGCGCGTGCCCCGGCATACGTTGAACGGCGTGCTGATGGTGCGCAGCCGGGCGGCTGTACGCCTGCCCTTTACGGATCGCGATCTGGTGGACTTGATGCTGACGGTGCCGCCGGGCTTTCGCTACCGGCGGGAGCTGATCCGCAAGACGTTCATCCGGCAGTATCCGCGCCTGGCCCAGATACCGGCGCCCGATACGGGACTCCCGATGATCGACTGCGCCCGCGACGTGAGGATTCGGGTGGGGCGGCTCGTGCGCTGGCATCTGAATAAGGCCGGCCTGAAGCGGGTTAGCTACCTGAACCGGCGCCCCTACAAGGATTACGGCACCTGGTTCCGCACGACGCTACGGGACTGGGTCGAAGACAACCTGCTCGGCCAGCGCTCGTTGCAGCGCGGCTACTTCCGGCCCGAGGCGATCCGCCGGCTGGTAGACGAGCATATGAACGGCACGGACCATAGTACCCGCCTGGGGGTCTTGCTCAGCCTGGAGCTGTGGCACCAGCAATTCATCGATTAAGGCGGCAGCAATTATGCGACTTGGCATCGCCATCGAAGAAACCTGGGATTTCCTGCACGAAATCCACGCCGATCTGACCGCGCACCACGACGTCACGCTCTTCCGGCGGCGCCAGGTGGGGCTGCCGGTGTTCAACGCGCGCCTCAACCGGGCGCTTTTCCGGCGCGATCTCGGCGCCTTCCTGCGCGCGAACGACGTCGTCTTTTTCGAGTGGGCCAGCGAACTGCTGGCGGCGGCGAGCCACCTGCCGAAAAAGACGGGCATTGTCACCCGGCTGCACCGCTACGAAATGTACCGCTGGGCCGACCGGGTGAACTGGGACGCCGTAGACAGGATTATCCTGGTAACCGAGGCCAAGCGGCGCGAGTTCGTGCGCCATTTTCCGGTACAGGCTTCCAAAGTGGTGGTCATTCCCGAAGCGGTCTCCTTGCAGCGCTTCCAGCCGGCGCAAAAGACTTTCAGCGGCGACATCGGCATCCTCTGCCATCTACGGCCGCGCAAGCGGGTCTACGAGCTGATTCTGGCCTTTCACCGGCTCAACCAACTGCGACCCGGCTTCCATCTGCACATCGGTGGGGGCGAGGCGCCCGGGTTTGGCGAATATTACGAGGCGATGCGCGCGCTGGTGCGCAAGCTAAAGCTGGATAACGACGTCACCTTCTACGGCCACGTGGATAAGCCGGAGGAATGGTACGCTAACATCGATATCTTCATCTCCAACGGCTATTCCGAGGGGCTGCAGGTTTCGTTGCTGGAGGCGATTGCCTCGGGCTGCTATAGCCTCAGCCACTTCTGGGACGGCGCCGACGAGCTGATGCCGGCGGACACGCTCTACTTTGGCGAGGCCGAGCTTGTCGAGCGCATTCTCTGTTACGCCGACATGCCGGAAGCCGAGCGGGAGCGGCGCCGTCAGGCTCTACGGCAGGTGGTCGCTTCCCGCAACGACGTGGACAAGACGAAGCGTGAGATTCGAGAGCTGATTGAGGCGGTAGCCTCGTCCCGAAAGTAGGACCGACGGTGAATCTGTGAAGATAGCTTACCTGCTGGAACAGGACGTCGAAGTGCGCCAAGCGCCGTACGATGGACCGGGCACACACGTGCGAGAGGTCGTACATGAGCTGCGGCAACGGGGCCATCAGGTCCGGCTTCTTGCACGGCTTGAGGGCCGGCTCTGGCGCAGCGACGATCTGGCTGCCTTTACCCGCATCGAGGTGCCGCTGCTCGATCGTGGCCCGCTGCGCCTGCTCGAAAGGGCAGTGCGCCGGGCGCAGTACGAGCTGCAGCTACCCTACGCGGCCTTCTTCGAAAGCCAGCGTTTTGCGCGGGCCTGCCAGCAGGAACTGGCGGGAACCGATCTGCTCTACGAGCGTATGAGCTGGTTCGACTACGGCGGCGCGCTGGCGGCCGGCCGGATGGGCGTCCCGCTGGTGCTGGAGTGCAACGGCGACCATCTGGCCGATCTGGAGGCCAAGGGCATCGCCCCGCATGGCTGGCAGCGCCGCCTTTCGGTTGCGCTGATGAATCGTGCCGTACAGCGCGCCGCGCACGTGGTCGTCAGCGGCGACGGCTGGCGCGATGCCTTTCTCCAGCGCTGGCGGGTGGACGGCCGGCGGGTGACAACGGTCGAGAACGGCACAGAGCTGCTGCGATTGCTGCAGCGCGACGAGCTGCGCGCGTTCCAGGAGGAACCGGGCGGGGGCGACGTGGTTACCCTGGCCTACCTCGGCGGATTCCAGCCGTGGCAGGGCGTCCCGGTGCTGCTGCGGGCGCTGGCGCGTATCGTCGCCGAAGCGCCGCCCCTGCGGCTTGTGCTCATTGGCTCCGGGCCGGGGGCAGAGGAAGCAAGGCAGTTCGCCGAGCAGTTGGGGCTTGCCAACATCGTGACTTTTACCGGCCGGCTTTCCCAGGAAGCGTATGCCCCGATATTGGCCGGGGCCGACATAGGCCTGGCGCCTTATTGTGGGTGGCCGGAATACTCGGGGTTGAAGCTCTTTGATTACAAGGCAGCCGGGCTGGCGGTCATCGCCTCTGGCGAGCAGGGCCGACCACGAACGCTGCAGGATGGGCGCACGGGATGGATCGTGCCGCCCTGTGACGAACAGGCAGTGAGCCGGGCCATTCTTGCCCTGGCTCGTGATAGCGCGCTGCGCCGCCGGTTGGGACAGGCGGCACGGATAGACGCCGAGAGCAGCCATAGCTGGGAACAGACGACCAGGCAGCTGGAGCAGATCATGCTCCGGGTGGTCGAGGAACGCAGCCGGGCGCGGAGCGGCGCAATGGGCCGCCGGCGAGGGATTGAAGCCTATGAAGCAGACAGGTGAACCGGGCCTCGTCAGTGTAATGATGCCCGCCTATAACGCGGAACCGTTTATCGCCGCGGCCATCGACAGCCTGCTGCAGCAGAGCTACGCCAACTGGGAGCTGATCATCGTCAATGACGGCTCCACGGATGGCACGGCGACGGTCGCCGCCCGGTACGACGATCCGCGCATCGTTGTCTTCACCCAGGCCAACCGGGGCGAGGCGGCGGCGCGCAACGCGGCGCTGGAACAGATGCGCGGTGAGTTTGTCGCCTTTCTGGACGCGGATGACCTGTTCCTTACCCATCACCTGGAGGTCACTGCCGGCTACCTGCAGGCGCATCCCGAGGACGACGCCGTCTATACCGACGGTTTCCACATCGACGAGAACGGTACGCGCCTGAAAACGCTGTCCAGCCGGCGCAGGGGGCCGTTCCAGGGTGATATCTTCGAACAGGTCGTACTGGCCTCCGACGTGTTTGGCCCGCCGACCTGTGTTGTCCTGCGGCGCGCGCCGGTGATGGCCGCGCACCTTCGTTTTGACGAACAGATCGTTATCGGGCCCGACTGGGATTTCCTGACCCACGTCGCCGAGCGGATGACGTTTGGCTATATCGACACGCAGAGCGTTCTGTACCGCGTCCACCGCACGAACGTGACGCGGCGCGTGGACGCGACACGGCGCGCCGGCTATCTTGCGCGCTGCCGGGAGAAGGCGATCCGGCTCCCGCGTTTTGCCGACCTTCCGACAGCCACACGCGTCGCCGTCTTTTATGACCTGCTGGTGAACCTGTTGCCGGGCCAGCCCGAGCGACAGGCGGCGCTGGCGCAGGGGCCGCCGTTTCGGGCGCTGCCGGCTGCCGAGCAGGCACGCCTATTCCGGCTTATGGCTCGCGAGGGATTGTTCGCCACCGGCGAACGACCGGCGAGCCGCCAAAAGGCCCGCGAGTGGCTGGAGGAGGCCCGCCGGCTTCAACCGGGCAACTGGCGGGCGGCTATTCTGACCTTTCTGTTTCGTGCCAGCCCGGTCGTCTGTCAGGGCTTCTGGGCTCTTAAACGCATGGCCGAGTCACAACAGCGATTGACAAACCCACTGGTCGATCCCCTGGCAGACCTCTACTGAGGCTGCCCATCTTATCCAGTCATTTCTTGCGCCTACTCATACGGAGATAAAGTACATGTTCACGATTCCTTCCTCTACACAGGTTCTGGTGATCGGCGGTGGTCCGGCCGGCTCGACGGCGGCGGCACTTCTGGCGCGCGCTGGCTTCTCTGTCGTTCTCGCCGAAAGGGACCGGTTCCCCCGGTATCACATTGGCGAATCGCTGCTGCCGTCGGCATTGCACTTCCTGGACATCACCGGGGCGCGGGCGCGGGTCGAAGCTCATGGCTTCCAGCGCAAGCCCGGCGCCCACATCGAGTGGGGCAGCCAGCAGTGGGATCTCTTCTTCGGCGAGCTATCTGGACAGAACACTTACAGCTATCAGGTGCTGCGTTCGGAGTTTGACCAATGCCTGATCGAACATGCCGGCGAGGTCGGGGCCAGGGTGTACCAGGGTCTTGAGGTCCGTGAGATCCGCTTCAACGAAGCGGGACGCCCGGTAGCGGCGGTTGTGGCGCCCACCGAACAGAGGGGGAAGGAACAGACGCTGACCTTCGACTATCTGGTAGACGCCTCCGGACGCAATGGGGTGATGGTCAACAAGTATCTGCACAACCGCTACTACCACGACGCCTTCAAGAACGTAGCGGTCTACGGATACTGGAAGAACACGGCTGGATTTACCGGAGCCAAAGAGGGGGCAATCGCGACCATCTCCATTCCGTACGGCTGGATATGGGCCATCCCGCTGCACGACGGCACGTTGAGCGTCGGCGTGGTGATGCACAAGGACAACTTCAAGGAGCGCCGCGACAGACAGAGCCTCGAAGAGATTTACGAGACCAGTCTGGCCGAAGCGCCGACCGTCGCAGCGATGCTCGAGCCGGCGACCCTGGTGTCGGAGCTGCGGGCAGAGACCGATTACTCCTACGCGGCGGAGCAGTTCGCCGGGCCGGGCTACTTCATCTCGGGCGATGCTGCCTGCTTCCTCGACCCGCTGCTGTCCACGGGCGTCCATCTGGCGATGCTGAGTGGGCTGCTATCCGCGGCGAGTATCTGCAGCATCGACCGGGGCGAGATTAGCGAAGAAGAGGCCATCTCCTTCTACGACAAGAGCTATCGCCGCGCCTATCTGCGCTACCTCGTCTTCCTGTCGGCCTTCTACGATCAGTATGATGGCAAAGAGACCATCTTCTGGATTGCCGGACAGCTTTCGCGCCGCGACACGCCGCCCAACCAGCTAAAGATGGCATTTACGACGCTGATGTCCGGCGTCGAAGATCTGGTCGATCTGAGCGATGGGGAAGTGGCCCGCTCTTATGTGCGCCAGGAGATGTCACAGCGGATGCATGAGAACCTGACGCTGCGCGCCGATAAGGAGCTGATGGCCCAGGAGGCGCTGGAGCCGAAGAAGCAGGCCAACCACATGTTCTTTGACCGTGTGGAAGGGATCAGCATTCTCTCGGCCGACGATGCCGTTCAGGGGATCTACGTGGTCACGGAGCCGCAGCTCGGCCTGGCCCGCACCGCCGTGGCGGACGCGGCAGAAGCCGGGTAGCCGAGTACGCGGACAGGGGAACAAAGACGATGCGTATCGCCGTCTATCACAACCTGCTCTCTGGAGGGGCTAAGCGGGCGCTGGCAGAGCTGGCGCGGCGTCTGGCAGAACGGCATGAAATCGACGTTTTCAGCCTGAGCTGTAGCAACCACGATTTCGCCGATCTGCGGCCGTTTGTCTGGGCATACCGGACCTTCCGGTTCGACCCGCTGCCCCTGCTGGCTTCGCCCTTCGGCCGTCTGAACCAGGCGGCACGGACAGCGGACCTTCTGCGCCTGAACCGGCTCAGCCGACAGATTGCACAGGAGATCGAGCAGGGTGGATACGACGTCGTCTTTGTCCATCCGTGCCAGTTCGAGACCAGCCCGAGCATCCTGGCGCACGTGCAGCGCGTCCCGTCCGTCTACTTCTGCCAGGAGCCGCTGCGGCGGCTGCACGAGCCGGCGCCGTGGCGGCCCTACGATCACGGGGCATCACGCGCCCGGCAGCTGATGGATCAGGTTGACCCGCTCATCCATCTCTACCACGCGACGATCCGGCGGGTTGACCGGCGTAATGCCCGGCGGGCTTCGCGGATTCTGGTCAATTCCGAGTTTATGCGGGAGGCCGTTTCCCATATCTACGGGCTGGATGCGCACGTCAGCTATCTCGGGGTAGACAGCGACTTCTTCCGGCCCTCGCCGGTGCCTAAAGGTAACTTCGTCCTTTCCGTCGGCTCGCTGACGCCGCTGAAAGGGTTTGATTTCCTGATCGACGCCGTAGCCCGGATTCCCGAGCATCAGCGTCCGCCGCTGGTCATCGCCAGCAACTTCGAGAATCCGCCTGAGCGCGATTATCTGCAAGGGCTGGCTGCCGGAGGCGGTGTTGAGCTGCGGCTGCTCAGCCAGGTCGGCGACGACGAGCTGGTGCGCCTCTACAACGAAGCAGCCGTCGTCGCCTACGCTGCGCTGCGCGAGCCCTTCGGCCTGGTGCCGCTGGAGGCGATGGCCTGCGGCACGCCCGTGGTTGCCGTACGCGAAGGTGGCGTTCTGGAGACAGTCGTGCACGAAGAGACGGGCCTGCTCGTAGAACGGGAAGCGCAGCCCTTTGCGGCCGCGCTCTCCCGGCTGCTGGCCGATCCACAGCTGGCGGCCGAATACGGTCGCCGGGGCCGCGATCTGGTCCTGCGCCGCTGGAGCTGGGACGAGGCGGCACGCCGCGTCGAGGCCGAGTTGCAGGCTGCTCTGCCGTCTGGCATCGCACCTGCCGCGCGGGCGACAGAGGGACTCGCTGCTGCTGACTGAGTTGAAGCTGTATATAGGGCTGAGAGGATGGCCGGGCCGCCTCTCGCCAGCTTGGAACAGGGATGGATCGTAACCGATGGCAGTTGATGCTGGTTATTGCCGTGCTGGTCCTGCTTGTCGCCGGAACCTTGCGGGTTGCGGGCGCGCAGAGTCAGCCGGAAGAGCTATGTCAGGGTGAGTTTCTGCCGGTGGCGCCGCCACTGACGGAGCTGGGCAACGACGAGTACGTGCGCATGGAAGGCGGACCGACCGGCTTTACGGGCGGCCTCTACCCCGACGGCGCCAATGAACGCCCGCCGGACCACGAGGCAGCCGGCCTGGCAGCCTCGGCGCGCATCCAGCCGCTGAATGAGGCCGGTCAACCTGACCCGGCGGGCAAGATCGTGTTGATGTCGGTGGGCATGTCTAACACGACCTCCGAATTCGGCGCTTTCAGCAACCTCGTTCACGAGCAGCGGCTCGACAACCCGCCCCTGGTGCTCGTCAACGCTGCCCAGGGTGGCCGCGTTTCTGAGTGGTGGGCCGACCCGGATGGGCCGGTCTGGACGGAGATGGACGGACGGCTGCGCCATGCGCGCGTTACCCGCGAGCAGGTGCAGGTGGTCTGGATCAAGCTGACGCAAACGCGGGGCGGCGATTTTCCGGCGAAAGCACAGGCACTGCAGGCCGACCTCGTGCGCGTTGTCCAGAACCTGAAGGAGTATCTACCGAATCTGCAGATTGCCTATCTCTCCAGCCGGACGCGTTCTTACACCTACTGGCGCGGCCTCAGCCCGGAGCCAGTGGCCTACGAGACAGGATTTGCCGTCAAGTGGCTCATCGAGGCGCAGATCGAGGGCGATCCCGAACTCAACTTTGATCCGGCGAAGGGCGAGGTTCGCGCGCCGTTCCTTTCCTGGGGTCCTTACCTGTGGATTGACGGGCAAAATCCCCGCGCCGACGGTTATACGTGGCTGGCGGAGGACATGATCCGCGACTGCACTCACCCGTCACGCAGTGGGAATCAGAAAGTCGGCGCAATGTTGCTCGACTTTTTCCAGACGGACACGACAGCCCGTTCATGGTTCCTGGGCGAGCCTGCGCCGGTGCCGGTTAGCACGGAGGCCGCCTCACCTACGGCGCTGCCATCGGC
>JAAYYY010000372.1 GCA_012515125.1 Chloroflexota bacterium | reverse complement strand
GACGCCGGCGCCAGGTTTGGCGTTGGGGCTTCACTGAAAGTCGTCTATCCTGCATTCCTGCACGTGCAGAATGACGTGACTATTGAGGGACCCGGTTTTCTTCACTGTCTATCAATCGAAGGCGTCCATATTGGCGCTCACTCGAGCATTGCCCCCTATTTGTGGTTGCATTGTGGCGCGAGTCTCGAGGCGATGGGTTGCGGCTTCTTCCGGCTTGGCAGCCACTCCTTCATCGGCCCCTACGGCAGTATGGGAGCGGCAGGCGGCATCACCATAGGCGATCACGTCCAGCTGGGACCACGGGTTTCGATTGTGGCCGAGAACCATTGCTTTGAGGACGCCACACGCCGCATTGACGAGCAGGGCGTCTGGCATCAGGGCGTTGTTATCGAAGATGACTGCTGGATAGGTGCGGGCGCGATCATTCTTGACGGCGTTACTATCGGCACCGGGAGCGTCATTGGCGCCGGGGCAGTGGTGACCCGCTCTATTCCGCCGTTCAGCGTCGCTGTCGGTTGCCCGGCGCGCGTTATTCGTAGCCGCAAGTAATCTGTAATGCGCATCAGCTACGTCACTCACTTCTATCCTCCCGACGCTTGTGGAGGAGCTGGTCATTATACGGCTGCTCTGGCCGAGGGGTTTGCCGGCCGCGGCGAGCACGTCTCTGTGCTCTGTGCAGGTGACTGGGAAACGGGGCGTTCTCACGTAAACGGCATTGTGGACGGCGCCCGCCGGGGCGTAATGGTCAGACGGATCAACCTGAACTGGAGAGCAGCCGCAAAACCATTCGATCAGCTCTACGACAATCCGGCCATCGAGGAGCAGGTTGTTCGCTATTTGAGGGAGCAACAGCCCGAGATCGTTCATGTGACTTCCTGCTATGCTCTATCAGCTCGCCCGATCTTCATAGCCAGATCAATGGGACTGCCCGTTGTCGTGCATCTCGTCGATTACTGGTTCATCTGTCCCCGGCATACACTCCTGCGCAAGGACGGGACAATCTGCAACGGCAGCGCAAGCGCCGAGGAGTGTCAACGATGCCTGCTGGCGGGGACAAAGATCGAGCGCGTCATGCGCCTGTTGCCGGGTCCCAGCCAGGATGCTTTCTTCCGGGGTATCGGCCGGATACCTGCCGTTACCCGGTTGCCGGGGGTTATTGGCCAGCTGGGAGATGTGTCGCGCCGACGCGCCTATGCGCTCAAAGCGCTATTGGCAGCCAACATCATCATCGCGCCGTCCGAGACCCTGCGCAGGCTTTACGTCGCCAACGGCGTACCCGCCGAGCGTATCACGCTCGTTCGTTATGGACATGAACTGGGGTGGGCCAACCGGGTCCGGCGGCAGCCCAGCGCTAAGCTGCGTCTCGGTTTTATGGGCAACATAATCCGGGAAAAAGGCGTGCACGTCCTGGTGGAAGCGGCCCGGCGACTGCAACACCACCCCGATCTGGAAGTCCACATCTTCGGCAACGACGAGGCCGACCCAGGATATACTCGGCATCTGACCGAACATCTGCCCTCGGCTGTCGTCTGGCATGGTAGATATGAGCGCGAGTCCCTGGCAGAAATGCTCAGTAACATCGACGTTCTGGTGGCGCCGTCGGTCTGGCACGAGAACAGCCCATTGGTAATTCAGGAAGCTTTTGCCGCCGGCTGCCCGGCAATCGTGAGCGATGTGGGGGGAATGGCCGAGGTCGTGCGCGATGGCGTCGACGGATTGCACTTTCGAGCCGGAGATGCCGGCGATCTGGCAGCCAGGATTGAGTTCTTGCTGGCAGACCGCGACCGGGTAAAGGAGCTACAGCGCCACGTTCCAGATGTAAAGTCGATCGCCAGCGAACTGGAAGAAATCGGCCAGCTCTATCTTTCCCTGCTTAACCGGAAGGAGACTGCCACTTCCTTCTCGCTACACTCAGGAATTTCACACTGACATGTCGGCCTATCCAGACGTGTGCATCATCGTTCTGAACTGGAATAACGCGGCGGCGACGGTCTCGTGCTTGAGATCTCTGCAGACCATTACTTATCCAGCGTACGAAGTTGTGCTCGTGGACAATGGTTCTACCGACGACTCAGTACAGGTACTGAGTGCTGCCTTTCCTACGGTAACCCTGTTGCAGACAGGCGCCAATCTGGGCTATGCAGGTGGCAACAACGCGGGCATTCGTTATGCTGTTGAACGCGGAGCCCAGTTCATCCTGATCCTCAATAACGATATTACGGTCAGCCCTGATTTCCTTGAGCCGCTCGTGGAGGCGCTGAAGGGTCAGCCGGACGTGGGCGTGGTTACGCCCCTTGTGGCCGAACAGGGCAAAGAGGAAGGTCGCGTTTGGGCTCTCGGCTCCGCCATTGAAGCGACTACCGCCCGCGTATCGCGCCGCCATGCCGGTGATTCGCTGGAGCGCTGGTTGCATGAAGCTCCGTTCGAGGTCGATATTGCCGCCGGCGCCGCCATGCTGGTCAGGGCCGAACTTTTCGCGCGCACGGGCCTGTTGGACGAGGATTTCTTTCTCTACTACGAAGAGACGGATTGGTCGCTTCGTATCCGTCGCGCGGGGTACCGTATCCTTGCAGTGCCAGCGTCTTTAGTCTGGCACAAGGTCTCCGCGACGCTGGGCATCGATTCGCCTGTAATCGACTATTACATGCTTCGCAATCATTTTCGTCTGATCAACCGGCATTGGTCCGGGCCAGCCCGGCTCTATTTATGGATCCGCCTGGCCGTGCGTCATCTGCTCGCCGTCGCCGCCTTCACGGTGGACTCCCACGGCGGATTGCGCACTGCCAACCGCAACGCTCGCTTGTTCGCCATCCGTGATGCCGTTCTGGGCCGTTGGGGCCAGATGGGGCCCGATGTCGCTATCGTGTGCTTCTCCGGCCGATGAACGTCCTCTTTCTCTCGTCCTGGTTTCCCTGCCCGCCAGATAACGGCTCGAAGCTGCGCGTCTATCATCTGCTGCGGGCACTGGCGCAGGAACACAAGGTGACGCTCGCCTCCTTTACCTTTGGCAGCGCCCGGCCCGACGAGCCTGACGGTCTGGCCGGCCTCTTGAGCGCTCTCTATGTCGTCCAGGTTGACCCATTTCTCGCGAACAGAACGGGCCTGTTACGCACCTTTTTGTCCACGGCGCCCGTCGCATCGCGGCCGATTCCGGCCATGAGCCAGCCAGTGGCCGATCTACTTCAAGCTGCACACTTCGACGCAGTGATCGCTTCCACCGAAATAATGGCCCATTATGCGCTGTCGGCGCCGTCAGGCCCGGCCAGAGTACTTGAGGAACATAACTCGCCCGTCCGCTGGTTGTGGGAGCGTTTCCGGCGCGAAGAAGCGCCGGTGCAGCGGATGCGCTGCTGGTTAAGCTGGCAGAAGCACCGTCGCTATGAAGCTCGCCTCCTGCGCCAGTTCGACCTGGTGACGATGGTCTCGGAGGCTGATCGCACCGCGACGAAAGAGGCGATTGGCGCCGCGAAGACGGCCGTCGAAGTCGTTCCTAACGGCGTCGATTGTCACTGCAACTATCCCGGAATTGCGAAAGTGCGGCCTTACGATCTCATCTACAGTGGTGCGCTTACCTACAGCGCAAACTATGACGCCGTATGCTTTTTTCTGGCGGAGGTTCTACCGCTGATCAGGCGGGAGGTCGTGGGCGTACGCCTGACCATCACCGGCGCTACAGATGGAGTGCCGCTCCATAATTTGCCGCTGGATGAGTCCGTTTGCCTCAGTGGATACGTGGACGACATTCGCCCGTACGTATCCAGCGCTGCCGTCTGTATCGTGCCACTCCGGGAAGGAGGAGGCACACGTCTCAAGATTCTGGAGGCGATGGCGCTCGGCACGCCAGTTGTCTCGACCACGAAAGGGGCAGAGGGACTTGACGTTGTTCATGGCAAGCACCTACTCATTGCCGATGAACCGGAACGCTTCGCTGCCTATGTGGTCGAACTGCTGCGCAGACCGGAGCTGCGCCAGCATCTGGCGGAGAACGCCCGCCGGCTGGTGGAACAGGAGTATGACTGGGCAGGAATTGGCCGGCGGTTTGTCTCGTTGGTCGAAGGCGCAGTTAGGCGGCGGGCCAGCGAAGCCTTGCCATAGGCAATGGACACAGGCAGTTTCGACACAGCAGTCCTGGGTAATACTCGGCGGGAAAGAATATGGATCGCGATGAATTCGTACAGGGTGGCATAGCTGTCCTTCAGTGGTCGGAAAACGACGGGTTAGCTGAGATCGTAGCTAATGAACTAACCTGTCTGGGCTACCGGCCGGTGTTTATGCAACTCAACTCGCCAATCCCCGACGATACGGCCACCGTCCTTTCATATGGTCCCTACGGAAAACTCCTTAGTCTTGTGCGCAAATGGGATGGACTACCCGTCGCTCAATGGCCCCTGTTGGCGCATTGGAATACGGAGGGGCTTCCGGATCTTCGACTACCCTGGCCCGTAATGAGGGCCATCGCTTCTGCGCGTTCCTGGGTGGGCCGTTATCGGGAAGGCGCTGCCGGGCAGGGGTCACCCAAGAGCGCGAGTCGCCGACTTTTGGCGCTGGCCGACTCCCGCCTGTTACGTTTTCGCTGGCTGGGCGACTATTACTATGCTGCCAGAAAAGGCATCCTGGCCGTGTTAGCCGATTCGTCGGCAATCTATACAGAGCTTCGCCGCGCTCATGGACTGCCGACCCTCTTCGCTCCCTGGGGGTCCACGCCCAACTGGTACGCCGATCTACAACTGGAGCGCGACATCGATGTTCTATGGATGGGCAATCGCCAGGATCGGCGCCGCAGAAGGATTCTCGCTCAGGTGCGAGATGAACTAAAGCAGCACGGGGTGGAAATCTATATGGCCGACGACGAAGAGAACCCTTATATCTTCGGCGAGGAGCGCACGCAGCTGCTCAACAGGGCCAAGATCACGCTCAACGTCACCCGCACCTGGTACGATGATAACTTCTCTCGTTTCTCCCTGGCTGCGCCCAACCGCTCGCTGGTGATATCGGAGACCATGCTGCCTCATTGTCCTGCCTATCAGCCCGGCGTGCATTATGTGGAAAGCGCGCCCGAAGAGCTTGCCGGTGCAATTCTTTACTATCTGCGGCACGCGGACGAGCGGGCGCGCATCGTCGAGAGCGCCTACCAACTGCTCACGACAGAGCTTACTTTCCAGAACAGCATCGCGGCGATTATGGAAGCAGCCGAAAAAGTGCGTAAGTTTCACGGTCTGCGGCGAGGATGCTGATGGTCGTTCAAATCAGGTATGTTCGCCGATGACAAGAGCACAGGAACTTCTAGTTCCGCAACGGGCGCGTATGCTGATCGTCGCGGCGGTGGTCGTCGTCGCCGCACTCGCCGGAATGGTCGCCTCGACGCCGGTGCTGGCCCTGTTGTTGGTTATCGCCGGGGGGCTCGTCGTCCTGCGCCGTCAAGAACTCATGCTTTTCGTCATCCTGTTTGCTGCGCTGCTGGTCCCGATACAGATAAATACCGGGACCGACGTGGCGTTGAACGTCACCGCGCTTCTAGTGCCGGCGACCGCTATCCTGTGGTTCCTGTCGATGATTCTCAATGGGCGCATCTCATTCCTCCCGTCGCGGCTGAATAGACCGCTCTTCGTCTTTCTGATCGCCGGCCTGTTTTCGTTACTCATTGGTCTCGTCCTCTGGGACCCGGCCGTTCCTCGTTCCAGCCACTTTATTCTCGTTATGCTCGCCCAATGGGCTATCGTCGCCTTCTCTGCCATTGCCCTGCTATTAACGGCAAATCTGGTACGAAGCGAGCGCCTCTTGCGCCGATTGACCTTCGTCTTTCTACTGGTTGGCGGCACACTAGCCCTTCTAACCGTCCTCCCTGGTTTGGGCGCTGCCCTCCAGCTTCATCGCCTTCTCACGGTGGCGTTTATTCGAGCGCCACTGTGGGTTCTATTAGCGGCGCTGTCAGGGGGGCAGTTGCTGTTTAACCAGGGGCTTGCGCTTCGCTGGCGCATCTATTGTCTCCTGGTGATCGCCACCTCGCTCGTCTACTGCTTCTTGCTACAGCGGGCGGTCGTATCGAACTGGCTGGGCGTCATGGTCGTCTTGTTCATGTTAGCCTGGCTGCGCTGGAAGAAGCTACGCCCGCTTGCCGTCTTGTTGATAATACTGCTATTGGCTACTGGAATCTTGCTGCCGGCCGTTTATGAGTTTGCTGGCGGCGAAGCTGAGTGGGATGAGAGTGGCGGCTCCCGGCTTGCCCTGATCGGTCGTGTCCTGGAGATGACATGGCGTCACAACCCGATTACTGGCCTGGGACCGGCCGCCTATCGGCCCTATGGCTTTGTCGAACCACTCCACTATGGCAATGCTCTCTGGTGGGAGCCCCGGATTTCCTCCCATAATAATTATGTCGATCTATTTGCCCACTTCGGCATGGTTGGCCTGGCAATCTTCGTCTGGTTCGCAGCAGAAACTGCACGGCTTGGCCTGAATCTTCGCGCTCGTTACACGGATGGTTTTGCCGCTGGCTACGTCAACGCGATGGTGGCTGCCGGCGCCGGCAGTCTGGTCATCATGCTTCTCGCCGACTGGATTTTGCCGTTTGTTTACAACATCGGCTTCGACGGTTTCCAGGCCAGCGTGCTGGTCTGGCTCTTTATGGGTGGACTGGTTGCCCTTGACAATACGGGCGAGGGGGGCCATAGCTATGATTGACGCTATCCATGATGAGGTTGGTTCTGCTTCAGACCTGGTAGCGCCTCGGCAGGACGGGGTGCTCCTATCGGTCGTAATCGTTAGCTGGAATACACGAGAGCAGCTGAAGGCTTGCCTCTCATCGCTGACTACCTCCCGCTCGGAACTTCAGGGGCCTGCCGAGGTTATCGTCGTCGACAACGCCTCCTCGGATGGGAGCGCCGCGATGGTAGAAGCCGAGTTTCCAAGGATAAAGCTGCTGCAAAATGGTTCCAATCTCGGCTTTGCCCGGGCAAACAATCAGGCAATCCGGCAGAGCAAGGGCAGTTACCTTCTTCTCCTCAACAGCGATACCGAACTGCTGCCGGGCGCACTGCATCAGCTACTTCATTTTATGGATAGTCTGCCTAACGTTGGGGCAGCCGGTCCTCTCCTCCTGAACAGCGACGGGTCTATCCAGCCTTCAGCGCATCCGATGCTTACCCCAGAACGTGAATTCTGGCGTCTCAGCTTCCTGGACCACTTTCTCCCCAGAGCTACTTATCGCATGGCAACGTGGGACCGGCAGATCCCCCGGCAGGTTGAGGTGCTAAAGGGAGCCTGCCTGCTTCTGCGTAGAGAGGCGCTGGAAGCCGTAGGTCTGTTGGACGACTCCTTTTTCATGTACACCGAGGAAGTAGACCTTTGCTTCCGGCTTGCCCAGGCAGGGTGGCAGTTGTGGTGGGTGCCCGGGGCGCGCGTGGTGCACCATGGAGAGTCCAGCTCGCGTCAGGCATCCGAGGAGATGTATATCCAGCTCTACCGCAGTAAGGTGCAATTCTACCGCAAGTATGGCGGCGAGAGGCGGGCCAACCGCTTCAAGTACTTGATCCACCTTGCTTACTGGCCGCGGATCGTGGTCGCTACGTTGTTCGCTCTTACGTCAACACGCAGCGCCATGCGCGTTCGCACCTACCGGCGGCTGCTGGCCGAGCTTTCCGGCATGTGATTCCGGGTCATGGGAATAGCTACGCACAGGCTGCTCCCCACTTCTGTCTGACCGCTAACACGATGGCACACCAAAGGGACAACCGCGTTCTTCCTGGCATTATTGCCATTGCCATACTTCTGCGTCTTGCTGCAGCCGTTTACTTCGGCGATTCGACGGACCCCGCGATCGACGAGTTCTCGTATTCGGCCCTCGCCGCGCGTGTGGCGGACGGTCACGGCTTCAGCTTTGGCGAAGACTGGTATCCCTTTACACCGGCCGGCACGCTAACAGCTCATTGGTCGTTTCTCTATACCGGTTTTGTTGCCGCTATCTATGCCATTGCCGGATATCATCCGCTTGTCGTGCGCCTGGTGCAGTCCATTCTCGGCGGCATACTCCTGCCGTGGCTGGCCTATCACCTTACGAAGCGCCTGTTTCCAGCGCGGCACAGCGTAGCCGTTATAGCGG
>JAAYYY010000042.1 GCA_012515125.1 Chloroflexota bacterium | reverse complement strand
ATTTCCATGCCCAGGCTGCGCAGCTGCGCCCTTCTCTGCAGGGCGATAAACAGGTAGGCGGCCATCACCAGAGCCAGCGGAGCGCCGAGAAGCAGAAGCTCGTCGTGCCCCAGCGCCAGCAGCCCGGCCAGAGAAAGCACGCCGAGCAATCCCAGGCCAATCGTCCAGCCGGCGGCGAGCGGACCGTCGCTGCGGCGGCCCTTGCCCTGGCGGACGCGCAGCCACGCCGTGGCCGGCTGCCGCATGAGGAAGATACTGAGACCACCCAGGAGCACGAGCAGCGTAGCGAAGGTGAACCGCCCGGCCACAGCCGCACCCAGCAGATAGGGGACGAGTAACCAGGACCAGGAACCGTGTTCGGCAGGAAGGATGAGAGAGCGGCGGAAGACAGAACGTTGGCTCATAGCGACGTTGTTGGCATTCATTGGGGACGATGCAGGACCATTATACTTCGACCAGGGCAGTTGTCTCGGCCCCTTTGTTCTGCGGGCGGCCCTGGGCCACGAGCATGACAATGGCGACGAGCACCGGCCCGAGGCTGGCCCAGGCGGCAATCTGCAGCGCCCACGCCGTGCCCCAGGATGGGGGCCAGAGCAGCGTCAGGGGCATCAGGCTCAGCTCCAGGAGGATGACGGCGCCGACCATCCAGGGCCGGGCGCTCACGGCTCGCCGTCCCCAGCGCTGCTCGGCAGCGGCGATGACGCCCAGGGTGACAAAGCCGAGCAGGAGCCAGTGCAGATAGGGGATGCGCAGAGCCATCGAACCGGCCCACGCGGCGCCCGCAGGGATGCTCATGACCAGCTCGGCAACCGCCTTCAGCGACAGGAAAGCGAGGGGCACCAGCCACAGCCGGCCCTTTTCCCAGGCGGTAGGAAGCAGCGCCCAGACGTTAGCCAGCAGTCCGGCGCCCACCAGGAGGGCGGCGCCCCCGACCAGCCAGCGCACGGCCCCCGGCAATGAGCCGGCCGGCAGGCTGAGCAGGAAGGTCAGCGGCAGGCCAGCGACGAGCAGGGTTTCGCCCCAGCGCGCAGCGCGCCCCGTCGCCGCCTCGGGCAGCGCGGCATAGGCGAGGCCCAGCAGGGCGAGCACAAACCAGCCGTCGGCGAAGATGTCGAGGAAGAGGTGGGTGAGGGCCAGCGACCAGATGGGATCTTCAAGGCCGAGCACGTTAGAGAGCGCCAGGCCCCAGGCGCCCAGTGACGAAAGCACGAGGAAGCCCAGAGCCGCGTCCCACAGCCGCAGCCACGGGTAGCGCGGCAGCCCTCGCGCCATCCGGCGATAGATGGCGACGAAGCCGTACCAGAGCAGTACGTTGAGGCCGGCGAGGATAGTTGACGTGGGCAGGCTGCTGCCGCCTATATTGACCGGCCGGTAACCGGTGAGCAGAAAGGAGATGTAGGCTGCCAGCGAAGCGGCGATGATCGCCGCCAGCAGCCGTGGCAGCCCGCGCGACGGCGAACCCGGCAGACGCGCGGCGATCAGGGCCATCAGGGCCGGCGTAACCCAGCCAAAGTACATCAGGTGCGAGTGGGCGTGGCGGACGTTCAGGAGCTGCAGCCCGGCAGGAAAGCCGCCGAGCATCCCGAAGCGCAGCAGGCTGCCGGTCGAGCCGGCCACGACAAAGCAGAACAGCGCAGCCAACCAGGCGCGCCGCAACGGACGTTGTTCGGTGTGTTGCATCAGAAGGAGAATACCTCCGCTTAGCGGCCCGGCGGGAAGATGCTGACTGTATCGCCCGGCCGGATCACGGTCTGCAGGCCGTCTTCGTAGCGCGCATTCCGGCCATTGACCAGCACTCGCCAATCCGGCCGGACCTGGTAGCCGGGGCGGACGGTCAGCCAGGGACGGCCACTGCTATCGTCGCGCATCTGGTCTTTCCAGACGATGTCGCAGATCATCGGCCGGCTCTCCGGGAAGTACTCGAAGAATCGGTGCATTACCAGGTCGAGCGTCGCCGACTCGGGAACCGTCATCTGTAGAACCGGCCGGTTGGCCAGGGCGCGCATCTTGCCGTATAGCTGCAGCGGAACGGCGAACTCGCCGCGGTCCCACTCTCGCGCCACCT
>JAAYYY010000371.1 GCA_012515125.1 Chloroflexota bacterium | reverse complement strand
GGCGCCGGCCTGACCCTGCGCGATGGACCGGGCGGCGACGAGCTAACGATCCTTCCCGAGGGCATTCCCGTCTATCTGCTGCCCACAGAGGCGGCGAGCAGCGGCGGCGTCGCCTGGCGCCAGGTGCTGACGCCCTGGGGGCAGGAAGGCTGGGTCGGCAGCGATTTCCTCGAGCTGCCGCCCGAGTCGTAGATTAGCGTCCATTTCCTCCTTGACATCTGGCGCTTCACCCCTATAATTCACTCTTAATGGCAATTTTAGATACATCTAAATTCTGTGATAATGCTAACCTTATTGAGCGACAATACGTGTAATGAGACATTTCCTGGTATTATTTTCAGCACTACTTCTCGTAGCTCTCCTCGCCGGCTGCAGCGTCGAGCCGGACGTGGCGCTGGCGGAGCGCAGCGTGCGCGTGGTGGCGACGACCGGCATGATTGCCGACGCCGCAGCCCGGGTCGGCGGAGAGCGGGCCACGGTGACGGCGTTGATGGGGCCGGGCATCGATCCGCATCTCTACCAGGCCAGCGAAGGCGACGTTTCCCGGCTGCGCAATGCCGACATCACCTTCTACAACGGTCTGCACCTGGAAGCGCAGATGGCCCGTGTCTTTGAGCATATGAACGAGAGCGACCTGGATCTCGTCGCCGTGGCGGTCGCCGGCGATATCGACCCGGCGCTCCTGCTTACCCCGCCCGAGTTTTCCGGCGCCTACGACCCGCACGTCTGGTTCGACGTTTCACTGTGGATGCAGGTGGTGGAGAAGATCCGCGACACATACATTCAGGTCGATCCCGGCAGCGCGGCTATCTACGAGGCCAACGCCGCCGCCTACCTGGACGAGCTGGCGGCGCTGCACGCCTACGTTCTCGAACAGGCAGCGCGCGTGCCGGCCGAGCAGCGCGTGCTGGTGACCGCCCACGACGCCTTTAACTACTTCGGCCGGGCCTACGGTTTTGAGGTACGCGGCCTGCAGGGCATCAGCACCGCGTCAGAGGCCAGCACGGCCGACGTGCAGCAACTGGCGACATTTATCGCCGGGCGGCGCATCCCGGCTATCTTCGTCGAAACGTCGGTGCCGCAGCGCAATGTCGAAGCAGTGCGCGCCGCCGTCCAGGCGCAGGGCTTCGACACCGTCATCGGCGGGCAGCTCTATTCCGACGCCATGGGCGATCCCGGCACTCCGGAAGGCACCTACGTGGGGATGGTCCGCCACAATATCGATACAATCGTCTCGGCGCTGCTGCAGGGGCAGTAGCAGAGATTGGACTGAAAACACATGAGCAGTAACGAACAGACCGAACTCGTCTTCAAGATTACCGGCATGGACTGCGCCGCCTGTGCGGCGACTGTGCAGAGCGGCGTGGCTCGCCTCGAGGGCGTGGACAAAGCCGAGCTGAGCTTCAGCACCGAGATGCTGCGCGTGCGCGGCGACGTCGATCCCGAACAGGTGGCGCGGCGCGTGCGCGAGCTGGGCTATGGCGTCGCCGACCCGCAGGCCGCCGAGAAGGAGGCGCCCGAGAAACAGCCGTCCTTCTTCCGCTACCTGCTGCAGCGCCGGGATACGGCGCTGGCCCTGCTCGGCGCGCTGCTGATCCTCCCCGGCCTGCTGTTCAACGAGCTGCTGCCGGGGCTGGGCTTCGAGAGCGCCTGGCTGGATGTCACTTCGGTGCTGGCGATGGTCGCCGCCGGTGGGCCGATTGCCCGCAGCGCCTGGCGCTCCCTGCGCCTCAGCCGGGAAATCAACATCAACGTGCTGATGACCATCGCCGCCATCGGCGCTGTCTTCATCGGCGCCTACACCGAGGCGGGGCTGGTGATGGTCCTCTTCGCCATCGGCGAGGCGCTGGAAGGGTACACGGCCGGCCGCGCTCGCCACGCCATCCGCGAGCTGGTCACGCTGCTTCCTCGGGAGGCGACGGTCTTGCGTCCATGCATCGACTGCGCCAGCCATCTCGGCCGGGAAGGTTACGTGGGCGGCCCCTGCCCTTTCTGCGGGCTGGAGCCGCAGCGCGTTGCCGTTGACGATCTGGAGATCGGCGAGATGATTATCGTGCGCCCCGGCGAGCGCATTCCCATGGACGGCCGGGTGATTGAAGGCGAGTCGCTGGTCAACCAGGCGCCGATCACGGGCGAGAGCCGCCTTATCCCCAAAGAGCCCGGCTCGGAAGTCTTTGCCAGCACCGTCAACGGCGCCGGCGCGCTGCACGTGGAAGTGACCCATCGCGCGGAAGACAACACCATCAGCCGCCTCGTGCAGATGGTTGAAGAGGCGCAGGAAAAGCGTGCCCCGGCGCAGCGCTTCGTGGACCGCTTCGCCCGCGTCTATACCCCGGCCGTCGTCGTTCTGGCCTTTCTGGTAGCGGTAGTACCGCCCCTTTTCTTCGGCCAGCCGTTCCTGAGCACAGAGACAACGCAGGGCTGGCTCTACCGGGCGCTGGCGCTGCTCGTCGTGGCCTGCCCCTGCGCCCTCGTGATCAGCACGCCCGTGACGCTGATCAGCGCCATCAGCAACGCCGCGCGTAATGGCGTGCTCGTCAAAGGCGGCGCCCATCTGGAGGCGCTGAGCCGCGTGCGGGCCATCGCCCTGGACAAGACCGGCACGCTGACCCGCGGCGAGCCGGCCGTCGTGGACGTGCAGGCAGTGGACTGTGTCGCGCCGGGCGGGCAGTGCGCTCCGTGTGACGACCTGCTGGCGCTGGCGGGCGCCGTCGAGCAGTACAGCGAGCACCCCCTCGCTCGGGCCGTGCGCGACGCCGCGGCAGCCCGCGGCACAGACGGGCGCTACCG
>JAAYYY010000370.1 GCA_012515125.1 Chloroflexota bacterium | reverse complement strand
GGGCCGCCATCTGGGCAAAGAGGGCGCCCTGCTGGAGATGCGCCCCTTCCGGAGCAACGGCCCTGGCAACCACAAGGGATTCGAGGGCGGCGACGGTGGCGTCCGGCGCCACGCCCCGGGCGCGCTGGAGCAGGCCGGCCGAGGGTACAAATATGTCCAGAAGGTCGGGGCCAACCTCGACCAGTGCCTCCAGGACGGCGGGCAGCGCGCGGCCGGCGCCGTCTGGCGCACTATCGGCGGCGCCAGAGCCAGTCAGCGCCTCCAAGATCTCGCGGAAAGGCAGATAGGGATCGCCCTGGCCGGTGTAGGCGTTGCCGTGGCCGGTGACGGTGACCAGCTCGAGGTGGCGCCGGCGGGCGCGGCGCATGAAAGCGTCCATGAGGCTCGACTTTCCCTGCCCGGCCTCGCCGGTCACGAGGGCGACCTGCCCGGCGCCGGCCAACGCGCCGTCCAGTCGCTCCTCCAGCCAGCCCAGCTCAGCCTCCCGGGCGACGAAGAGAGGTTGCTCCACGTCCGCGACCGGCGGCTCGGGCCGCTTCTGGGCCGGGGAAGCGGCGGGCCAGTGCCGGGGCGCCGCCGCGCCGGGCGTGTCCAGGAATTCGTAGACGGCGGCGAGGAATTGGGCCCAGGCCGGCTCGTGCTCCAGGAGGATGTGGTTCTTGCTTTCCAGACTGCTAAACTGAGCATTGGGAATCAGGGCGGCCAGCTCTTTACCCTCCCGGAAGGAGACGAGCTGGTCGTCGCGAGCGTGGAGTATGAGCGTGGGCGCCTGAACCTTTGTTGCCAGATCGCGCACGTCGACGCGGGACGAGGTGTCGTAGATACGAGCCGCGTTCTCGGGCGTCGAGGTCATCCGCTGCAGGTCGTTGAACCACTGATATTGCTCCGGAGTGCCCTCGGGGATGAACAGGGAAGTGTAGACCTGGCGGAAGGCGGGGTTATCGCGGCCCCAGCCCAGCCGCATCAGGCTGAGGAACATCTCTGCCTCTTCTTCTTCGAGCCGTTTGTTCTCCCGGTGTCGCCTGCCGCGCGCGTAAGCGCCGTACAGGATTAGATGGCTCACCTTTTCCGGGTGACGCGCCGCGTAGGCCACCGCCGTGGCGCCGCCGCCCGACAGGGCAAACAGCGGAAAGCGCTCCAGCCCCGCCGCTTCCACGACCGCCTCCAGATCGGAGAGGCGGCTCTCAAAGGAAAGATCGTCCACCTCCCAGGTAGACAGCCCGCAGCCGCGCATGTCGTAGCGTATCAGGGTATGGCGCCGCGCAAGGCCGGAAAGCCAGTGATTCCAGACCGGGCTCTGCCACTCATACTCGAGGTGACTGAGCCAGTTGGCGACCTTGACCAACGGCGGCCCGCTGCCCACCGTGGCGTAGGCGATCTTCGCGCCATCCGGCACCTGGCAGAAACGGATCTCCTGCCGGAGCGCGGGCGCGGGCGCTTCGGCCGCCGGCTCGGCGGGCCTGTGCATGGGTTCCAGGCTGCGAGGCCAGCGGCCCGCCTGGATGGCGTCCAGCGCCGCGGCCACCTGGCGCATGCTGCCCGGCCGGCCTTCCGGCTCTTTGGACAGCATTTGCTCGACCAGCGTGACCAATGCCAGGGGCAGGTCGGGGCGAAGAGTGACCAGCGGCGGCGGCGGTTCCGAGAGGATCAGCACCAGCACCTGGGTCAGGGTGTCGCCGACGAAGGGGCGCCGCCCGGCGAGCATCTCGTAAAGCAACACGCCCAGGCTCCAGATGTCGCTGCGCTGGTCCAGCCGGTCGCCGCGCAGGGCCTCAGGGCTCATATAGGCAGGACTGCCGACGAGGGCGCCGGTCCTGGTCAGGCGGACGTCTTCCCGCACCAGACGCACCGCGCCAAAGTCGGTCAGCCGGGGCGAGCCATCGGCGGTGAGCAAGACGTTGGCCGGCTTGAGGTCGCGATGGATGATGCCCAGATGGTGGGCGCGCGCCAGGGCATCGGCCAGCTCCAGCCCCAGGCTGAGGACGCTCTCCACGGGCAGCGGCGCTTCGGCCTGCAGCCTGTCTGACAGCGTGCCGCCGGGCACGTATTCCATGACGATGGTGTACTGCCCGCCGGCCTCGTGGGCGTCGAGCATGTGCACGATGTTGGGGTGATCCAAACGGCGCAGCGCCTCGCCCTCGCGCACGAAGCGGGCCACACGCTCGCTGTCGGCAGCCAGCTCGGGGCGCAGCCGCTTGATAATCACTTTTTCGCCGGTCGCGGTGTCCCGGCCGAGGTAGACCTCCCCCTGCCCGCCGACAGCCAGCCGTTCTTCGGCCAGATAGCGTTCTTCCGGCGGGATGGGCGCCGCCGGCTTCTTCTCTGGCGGTTGGGTCCGCACCACGACCGGCTCCGGTCGCTCCAGCGGGAAGCGGCGCAGGCGAATGGCCTCGTATAGCTGCACCGTTTCCTGCTCCGGCTCGATGCCCAGCTCTTCCTCGAGGAGGCGCACGCACTCCTCATACTGGCGCAGGGCTGCAGCCTGCTGCCCGGCCAGCGCATAGATCGTCATCAGCTCGCGATGAGCCGGCTCGTGCAGCGGATCGAGGGCGAGCCAGCGCCGCGCGTGGCGGATGGCCTCGTCGTGCTCGCCGGCCTGCACGTGCCACTGGATCAGCTTCTGCAGCGCCTCGGCCAGCGACTGGCTCAGCCCCTCGGCCTCGAAAAACTGCCAGTCGTCGAACTCGGGGCAGTCGGGCAGGTTGAAGCCGGCCAGAAAACGCTCTGTGTGCAGGGCCACCGCTTCCCGCAGCGCGGCCTTACAATCCGGGCAGGGTTCGGCCGGGAAATGGTTGTCGTGCGCCGCCACCTTCGCCAGGAGCCGCTGATATTCCTTGACGTCCACCCATAGATCGGTCTCGGGGGCCAGCTCGACCTGCCGGCGGTCGGCCAGGACCAGATCCACGTCGAGGCCGGTGCGCAGGCGCGACAGCTCGCGCCGCAGGTTGGAGAGAGCGCCAGACTGGTCATAGTCGGGCCAGAAGAGGGTAGCCAGCGCTTCCCGGCTCTGTGGCTGGCCGCGCAGGGCCAGATAGGCGAGTATTGCCAGCCCCTTGCGCCGGCCGACCGCCAGATTCTCTCCGTCTTTCTCCAGCCGGGGAGCGCCGAAAAGGTAGAGTTGGAGCCCACTCATCTGCTAGTCATCTGGCTCACCCCACGCGAGCCCGTGCACGATAGGTTTTGTCGGAACAAGAAGGTAGGTTACCGGACAAAAACACTCTACACTGAAAGCAGGCGGCTGGCAAGCCGCGGGGCGCAGGACCGACGCGCAAGGCAACAATAGGAAAGGGCTCCATCCGGCGGGGATGGAGCCCACTGGCAACTGAAGGCTGTGTCCTAGGGGGCGCTAGAGGGCGCCAAGCGCGTTCAGCAGGGCAATGCCGCCGACGATCAGCAGAGCCGCAGCCCAGATCAGGTCGAAGTTCACCCAGCGCCGGCGGAGAATCGCCAGACCAAAGCGCTTGTAGACAACCCAGGCGACCAGCGCCATGACCACGAGCATCGACGCCGTGTGCACGGTGACGCTCAGGAGTATTGGCAGGCCCGACGAGGAGGACGCCGCCGCGGCTGGGGCCGCGGAGCTCGCCACCGCCGTCGCCGAAGCAGCGTGGGCGGCGTGTGCCGCGTGATCGCCTCCGGCCGCGGCCATCCCCAGCAGGAACGGAGCGATCATCAGCCCGGCGCCGTGGGCGACGGCCATCAGGAACGACCACCAGGCCAGATCGCGCATGCCCACTTTCATGCCTACCCAGCGGGGATGGCGGTAGTAGTTGACGATTTTGTAAAGTCCGAAGCCGAGCAGGGTGATGGCCGTGGCGATTTCCAGCAACGAGGTCGAGAGGAACTGCGCCCCGGCGATGACGAGCACGGCGACCAGCAGCAGGGAGGCGGCGTGCCCGGCGGCGATGGGCAGGAGCGAGAGCCAGATGGCCCGCTCGCTCTGGCGCTGCAGCCCGACGGAGAGGGCGAAGAGCCAGCCCATGCCGGGGTTCAGGCCGTGGTAGGCGCCGAAGCCGACCATCGCCAGCCAGGGAACGAGCAGCTCAAGAGGGATAGCAGTAGGAGTCTGTTGAAGCATCTCCACCCTCCAGGCGTACCTGATGGACGCGTAACTCGCCGGTGTAGACAAAGAAGTCAGGATCCAGCTCGATGCCGCCGTTCTCGCCGGCGTTGATGCGGACCATCCAGCCCTCGAGCAGGTCGGGATAGAACTGGTCGTCCCAGGTGCTGTACAGGCCGTTGGTCAGATAGACGCGCCGGCCGTCGCGGCTGATCTCTACCATCTGCGGCCCGCCGAGCAGGCGGCCTGCGCGCCGGGGATGGCCCTTCTGGCGCACGATGCCGCCGATCTCGACTTTGCCGACCTGCACGGGGTTGAACGGGTCGCTGACGTCGTATTGCAGCAGCTCGCCGGTGCCCCAGCAGGAGACGTAGAGGAAGCGGTCGTCGAGCGAGAGGTCGATGTCGGTGACGAGAGGCGGGACGGCCTTAAAGCCCTTGAGCATCGGAGGCAGGTCGTCCTCGCTGGCCGGCTGCGCGGGGATGGTGATCGTCTTTTTCGCCGCCCAGCGGCCGTCTTCTTCCTGGTACCAGGTGAAGATGCTGGCGGAGAGGTCTTCCAGGCTGACGACGACGCCAGCGAAGCCGTAGGTCTCGCGCGGGTTGTGGGCCGGACGCAGCTCCAGGACCATCTGCTGCTCGGCGCCGAGGTCAACAGTCTGGACGTTGCGGCGCTTGCGCAGATCCCAGAAGTGCAGCCGGTGGCCGTACTTGCCGGAGAGCAGCTCTTCGGGGACGAGGCCGTTCTCGAACTGCGGCGGCTTGGCCCACTCGCTGGTGACCATCACGTCCTGGGCGATGTGCCAGGCGAAGTCGTAGTGCAGGTCCTGCTCGCCCCGGTCGATCTCCCACGGGCCGACGACGTCGAAGTTGAAGTGGTCGAGCATGACGATGCCGCCGGGGCCGTTGTCGCCGTTGGCCGAGGCGAGGGCGTTGACGTAGATGGCGTCGGGCCCGCAATGGACGGTGTGCAGGCGACTGTAGCCGGTCTTGGCCATCAGCTCGTCGGGCTCGATGACTTTGATCAGCTTGGGCTTGCGGGGGTTGGGCTTGGTGTCGAAGACGTAGATACGGGAGCTGCGCAGGCCGGGGATGATCAGGTAGCGGCGCTCCAGGTGAGGGTGCGGGGCGGAAGGACAGAGGGCGCTGCTACAGGCGTTCCAGCCAAAGTGATGCAGCTCGTCGCCCACGTAGGGCATGTTGATCTGCTCGATGACCCGGCTGTAGGTGCGCGAGCTGGGGTCGAGGTCGATGACGAGCAGGGCGTCGGGCTTGTCGTTGCGGCCATAGTTCAGGCCGACGACGTAGCCCAGGCGCTCGGCCGGGGCCGACATGGCCATGCGCGGGGACGGATAAAAGGTGGGGTC
>JAAYYY010000369.1 GCA_012515125.1 Chloroflexota bacterium | reverse complement strand
TCTGACGGCCCGCCAAACAGAAGGAGAACGACAGTGAGACTAAGTGCCCGCAACACCCTGAAGGGAACAATCAAGGCGATCAAGCCTGGCGCCGTGAACACCGAAGTGATCATCGAGCTGCCTGGCGGAGGCGAAATCGTCTCGATTATCACCATGGAGTCGGCCGACAATCTCGGTCTGGCTGTTGGCAAGGAAGTCTACGCCGTGGTCAAAGCGTCCAACGTGATGATCATGGTTGACTGATTGGGTCCGCATTTCTCGTGGACGAAGCCGCCTGCAGCCGCTACTGCAGGCGGTTCTTTTTTGTGGGCGAGCCTGAATCTCCTTCCCCCGTGCGACCTGCTACCTATTGACCTGGCCGATAATAGGCGTCCGCTTGCATCGGCAAATCCTATTGGAGCCTGTCCAGATGCCGGATAGAATGGATTAGTCATACAGTGACTATTCAGGTAGTGAATAGGATGACTACTGAGCTGACCATTGAACACGCCTTGCTGGGCTATCTTCGCCGGTCTCCCATGCATGGCTATGAGATCTACCAGCATATGTCAGACCCTAATGGCCTCGGCTTGGTGTGGGTCGTGAAACAGAGCCGGCTTTACGCCCTCCTGGCCGGATTGGAAAAAGAAGGCTACATAGAAGCCGTGCTGGAGCCGCAGGAATCCCGCCCGCCGCGCAAGGTATTTCATCTTACTGAATCGGGAGAGAAGGTATTCCTCAACTGGGTGCAAAGCCCAGTTCCCCACGGCCGGCAGATCCGGCTCGACTTTCTGGTAAAGGTCTACTTCGCCCAACAAGAGGGGCCTGAGACAGTGGCGAGATTGCTGCAACGACAGCGCCTGACCTGCGAAAGCTGGTCTGCTCGACTCCAGGAGTCGGCTGGCAGTCTGGAGAATGAGCAGGCGTACACCGCGCTGGTCTACGAGTTCAGACGCCAGCAGATTCGGGCGATCCTCGACTGGCTCGCCGCCTCCGAGCAGAGATTGGCTGCCGGTGCGTTCGAGGTACAGGCCTAACTGGTCATGTTCGCTGCTGGTCGTAGCTGGAAGATGCACCGTACACTGCGAAGCGCACTGTTGGGAATACTCTGCCTGTTGCTAGCGGCCTGCAGCGCAGCGGCCCGGCCGGGCGCCGCCGAACAGGCGCAGGTTGAGCTAACCGTATTGGCCGCCTCGTCGCTTACAGATGCGTTCGCGGACATGGCCGCTCTTTTCGAGGCCGAGAATCCCGGTGTTCGCGTGCTGTTGAGTTTTGGCGGCTCCTCGGAGCTGGCGACACAGCTCGCGGAAGGCGCTCCGGCCGATCTCTTCGCTTCGGCCAACATGCGCCAGATGCAGAACGCGATGGACGCCGGCCGCATTGCCGAGGAACCGGTTAATTTCTTGACCAATAGCCTGGTGGTGATCGTTCCCGCCGATAACCCGGCCGGCATCGAAACCCTGGCCGACCTGGCGAACCCGGGCATCCGCTTCGTCTCGGCAGCGCCGGCCGTGCCGATCCGGGACTTTGCCGAACAGGTGCTGGATAAGGCGTCAGCCGACCCGCAGTATGGCACCAATTTTAAGGAAGCCGTCATGGCAAACCTGGTCTCTGAGGAAGATAACGTCCGGCAGTTGGCGGCCAAGGTAGCGTTGGGCGAAGCGGACGCCGGCATTGTCTACATATCCGATGTCACCCCCGATATTGCCGACCAGGTCCAGGTCATCGAGATTGCCGAAGCAGTCAACGTGGTCGCTGTCTATCCTCTGGCCGTCGTCAGCGATTCAGCGCACCCCGATCTTGCGCAGGCGTTCATTGACTTAGTCCTGAGCGACGAAGGTCAGAAAATACTTGAAAAATGGGGGTTTGGGCCTGCGCCTGATGCAACGAGCAGCAACTAGTATCCCTCGATCGGTGGGATCGCTGAAGCGATTTCCATGGCCCAGCGCGCGCACACTCATTGCAGCCATTGCCGCGATTGCATTCTTCTTCCTGACCGTGCCGCTGCTGGCTATGCTTCTGCGCGCGCTTGGCGACCTGACGGGGGCGCGTGCTCTGCTGAGCCGGTCCGTAGCCAGCGCCGCGGCCTTAAGTCTGGGTACAACGGCCATCAGCCTGGCGCTCATCCTTTGTTTCGGTACGCCGCTCGCCTACGTCCTGGCGCGCTACAACTTCCCGTTGAAGCGACTGGTGAATGGTCTCGTGGAGCTACCCATCATTCTGCCTCCGGTCGTCGCCGGCTTCGGCCTGCTGATGGCGTTTGGCCGCCGGGGGCTGTTTGGGCCGCTGCTGGAGCAACTGGGGGTTTCCCTTCCCTTCACCGCGGCCGCCGTCGTTGTGGCCCAGACTTTTGTCGCCTCGCCGCTGTACATCCGCACCGCCCAGGTCCGTTTCAGCGCCATTCCCCACGACCTGGAAGAAGTAGCCAGTATCGACGGCGCGACGACGGGCACGATCTTCCGCTATGTGGCCCTGCCGCTGAGCGCGCCCGGGCTGCTGGCCGGTCTGGTCCTGAGCTGGGCGCGGGCGTTGGGCGAGTTTGGGGCGACAATCCTGTTTGCCGGCAGCCTGCAGGGCCGCACGCAGACGATGCCCTTATTGGTCTACGGGGCGCTGGAGCGCAACCTCAACGAGGCGCTGTGGAGCGGCCTCCTGCTCATCGCGCTCGCGCTGGGTTCGCTGCTCCTGGTGCGCTGGCTGACGCGCTCTCTAGAAACTGATCCGATGATTGAGTCGTAACGACTCCCTTTCTCCTGTGTAGTGCCCCCTTGCGGTCTCGTTACAGACGCTTAGAATCCCCCTCAAGAACGTGCCCCGAAAGGCCATTTATGGTAAAATTCAGGGGTTACGATCATGGACAGAAATACACAAGAAGTGCCCTTGCGACAACGTATTCTGTCACCCCTTGCGGCTGGTTTTGAACTGGTCACCGGGCGGTGGTGGCTCTTGCTCCTACCTGTGGCGCTGGACCTGTTCCTCTGGCTGGGACCGCGCCTGAATATCGCGCCGCTCTGGCAGCAGTTGATTGCGCTCTTGCCCGAGGCCACGGTACCGGCCGAGACGCTGGCGCAGCTAATGGAGGCCGCGTCGGCGACCAACCTGTTTGCCCTGCTCAGCCTCCCCTATTTAGGCGTACCGGTGCTGATGTCGGGCGTGTTTGCTCCGCCCCTGACGCCGCTGGAAACGACTTCCTGGCCCATCGAAGGGGACCTCGCCACGTTCGGAATTGGGATTCTGCTCCTGGGTGGCGGCGTCCTGCTTGCCGTCGCCTACCATTACCTGATCGTGCGCGCCCTGGCGCCGGAAGCGGGCGGGCTGCGGCGGCTCCCCCAGCTGACGGCGCGCCTCTTCGGGCTCGTCGGTTTTGTCACGATCGCGTTGCTGATCATCTACATTCCACTGACCCTCTTTGCCGGTCTCGTCGGCTTGCTCAGCCCGGCCTTCTCGATGATCGTGTTGACGATGGGGATCGCCCTGATGCTCTGGTATCTGCTATTCCTGGGCTTCAGCGTGCACGGCATTGTGCTCGCCGGCTTGCCAGTCTTCACCGCCATACGGCTCAGTATCAGCCTGATCCAGCGGCAGATGCTTCCGGCGCTATGGCTGTTGCTCATTGTCTTCGGCGGGCGCTTCCTGTTGGGTTGGGTCTGGCATGCCGTGGACCTGGGCAACTGGCTGACGCTGGTTAGCATTGTCGGCCATGCCTTTGTGGTTACCGGCCTCATGACCGGAACGTATATCTTTTATGGCCGCGCCCTGGGCGCCGCGGCGCAGGAATCAGGAATAGTCAAGCGTTCGCGGGCAGCGTAACCGGCCAACTGTCAATCAGCGAGAGGATACATGACGCGAGTGAATAAAGACCAGGCACAGTACGGCGCCGATCGCATCCAGATTCTGAAGGGATTGGAAGCAGTTCGTCGCCGGCCGGGCATGTACGTCGGTGGGACCGACCTGAAGGCGCTTCATCACCTTGTCTACGAAATCGTAGACAACAGCATTGACGAAGTCCTTGCCGGCCGGGCAGACCGTATTGAGGTCATCATCCACGCCGATTCCAGTGTCACGGTCAGCGACAACGGCGTGGGTATTCCCGTCGATATTCACCCGACCGAGAAAGTCTCAGCCCTTGAGCTGGTCCATACCACCCTGCATTCTGGTGGGAAGTTCGACAGCAGCGTCTACAAGGTTTCGGGCGGTCTCCACGGCGTGGGCGCCGCCGCCGTCAACGCCCTCTCCGAGTGGATGGTCGTGACGGTCCGCCGCGACGGCTTTCTCTGGCAGCAGCGGTATGAGCGCGGCCTGCCGCAGACGCCGGTCGAACGGGTTCGCCCCCTCGGCCCAGACGAAGATACCGGCACCACGACCACCTTCCGCTACGACGGCACGATCTTCACCGACGAGGAGATCGATTACCGCTACGACGTGCTGCTGAACCGATTCCGGGAGATGGCCTTCGTCACGCGGGGCGTCTTCATCACCCTGCGCGACGAGCGGCCCGCCGCCCCGCGCGAGATGAACTTCTTCTTCGAGGGCGGCCTCAAATCCTTCGTGCGCTACATGAACCGCAACCGTGAAGTGCTTCACGATCCGATTTACGACCAGAAGGAAGTAGACAACGTCGAGGTGGAAATTGCCATCCAGTATACGGATGCGATGACCGCCTCCGAATATGCCTTCGCCAATACGATCAATACGCCCGATGGCGGCACCCACCTGACGGGCCTGCGCACCGCGGTGACGCGCGTCATCAACAGCTACGCGCGCAAGAACAACTACCTCAAGGAGAAAGACCCCAACTTCACCAGCGACGATACGCGCGAAGGGATGACGGCGGTCGTCAGCGTCAAGCACCCCGACCCGCAGTTCGAGAGCCAGACGAAAGTCAAGCTGATGAACAACGAAGTCGCCGGCATTGTCAGCAGCGTGACGCAGGATGCGCTGGCGACCTACCTGGAGGAGCACCCGCGCGAGGCCAAACGCATCATCGAGCGCTGCCTGACCAGCAGCCGGGCCCGTAATGCCGCCCGCAAGGCGCGCGAGCTGGTGATGCGTAAGAGCGCGCTGGAAAGCATGACGCTGCCCGGCAAGCTAGCCGATTGCAGCGAGCGCGACCCGGCGAAATGCGAGCTGTACATCGTCGAGGGTGATTCGGCCGGGGGCAGCGCCAAACAGGGCCGCGACCGCCATTTTCAGGCCATCCTGCCCCTGCGCGGCAAGATTCTGAACACCGAGCGCGCGCGGCTGGACCGTATTTTGGCCAACAACGAAGTGAAGGCGCTGATCAGTGCCCTCGGCATCGGCGTGGGTGACTCCTTCGAG
>JAAYYY010000368.1 GCA_012515125.1 Chloroflexota bacterium | reverse complement strand
TTTGGCGTGGCTACGCTGCTGAGCCAGACCACCGATCTCGAAGAGGGACTGGACTCGCCCCTCGCCCGCGACCTCGTCGCCTTCCTGACCCTGATCCTGCCCGTGATCCTCTACTTCGCGCTGCAGGAAAGCTCGGCCCGCCAGGCGACCTTCGGCAAGCGGCGGGCCGGCGTGCAGGTGGTCAGCGCCGTTGAAGGCGACCGGCTGAGCTTCCCCCGCGCCCTGCTGCGCTCGGCCCTCAAGTTCCTGCCCTGGCAGATGGCCCATACCGCCGTCTTCCAGATTTTGGCCGGCAACGAGTCGGCTTCCATCTGGGCGCTCTCTATCCTCGCCCAGCTTCTGGTCGTCGTCTACCTGCTCACCCTGTGGCTCGGCAAGCAGCACCGCACACCCTACGACTGGCTCGCCGGCACGGCCGTGGTCCAGGCGCCGCGCACCGCCGCCGGGCAGAGCGCGTGACGGTATGGCCACGGCCGGCCGGCGCAAAGCGCTGCACGCGGATTCTGCTATACTGGGCACATGACCATCAAAAGATTAGATCACGTCAGCGTCGTCGTCGAAGACCTTGAGGCGGCCATCGCTTTTTTCACCGCGCTCGGCATGACGCTCGAAGGCGAGGCGCCGGTCGAAGGCCCGGCGGTGGATCGCGTCAACGGAATCGAAGGCATCCGGCTCAACATCGCGATGATGCAGACTCCCGATGGGCACGGACGGCTTGAGCTGACGAAGTTTCACCATCCCGAGCTGGTCGAGATCGAGCCGGCCATCGCCCCGCCCAACGCGCTGGGCCTCCGCAGCGTCATGTTCACTGTCGAAGATATCGACGACACGGTCGCTCGCCTGCGCGCCCACGGCGCCGAGCTCATCGGCGAGGTGGCCCAGTACGAGGACCTGTACCGGCTCTGCTACATGCGAGGCCCTGCGGGCATCATCGTCGCGCTTGCCGAAGAGCTGTTCTAGGGCGTTCGCCGCCTCTCGCGCCTAATGCACCTGCACCGGCTCCTTGATCGCCCCGCGGTCGGTTAGCGGCTTTTGGTAGCCGGCGTCCCAGCCTTCCGGTGGTGACGTCTTCTCCACCTTCACCGCCGTGATCTTGTAGTCCGGGATCTTCGCCCGCTCGTCAACCCGGTCCAGGGTCAGCATATTCGCCGCCGCCTCGGCAAAGTGGAAGGGTATGAAAATCGTGCCCTGCGGCGAGCGGCCCGTCACCAGCACGCGCAGCCGGATGGCCCCGCGCCGGCTGCTGACCTCCACCCAGTCGCCCGTCTCCAGCCCCAGCGTCTCGGCGTCGGCCGGGTGTATCTCGCACACCGCCTCGGGGAAGATGCGCTCCAGCGTGCTGCGCCCGCTCAACGTCGCCCCGTGCCAGTGGTAAAGCACCCGGCCGGTGCTGAGGATGAACGGATACTCCTCGTCCGGCTGCTCGGAGCGGCTGCCAAACTCGACGCTCCAGAACTTGCCCCGCCCGCGCGGGAAGCTCTCGGCGAAGAGGAAAGGCGTGCCGGGATGGTCCAGACTGGGGCAGGGCCAGTGGACGCCCCCTTCGCGCTCCAGCCGCTCGTAGGTGATGCCGTAAAACTCCGGCGTCACCTGGCGCATCTCCTCCCAGATCTCTGAGGGATGGCTGTAGGTGAAGCCCGCCTCGCTCTGGCCCAGCCGCGCGGCGATGCGCCGGCCGAGGTCGGCGAGAATATCCCAGTCGGCGCGGCTGTTGCCCACCGGCTCGACCGCCTTGCGGCAGCGCTGCACGCGCCGGTCGCTATTGGTAAAGGTGCCGTCCTTCTCGGCGAAGCTCGTCGCGGGCAGGATGACGTCGGCCATCACGCCTGTCTCGTTGATGAAGATGTCCTGACAGACGAGCAATTCAAGCTGCTCCAGAGCATGGCGCGTGTGGTTCAGGTTCGGCTCGCTCATCATCGGGTTCTCGCCCATGATCAGCATAGCGCGCACGGCACCCGTCACCGCGCCGTCGACCATCTCCGTGGCGGTCAGGCCGGGGACGGGGTTGAGCGGCACGCCCCACGCCTGCTCGAACCGCCGGCGCACCTCGGGGTCGGCGACGGGCTGGTAGGCGGTGAAGACGTTCGGCAGCCCGCCGCTGTCGCTGCAGCCCTGCACGTTGTTCTGCCCGCGCAACGGGTTCAGCCCCGTGCCCGGCTGCCCGACGTGCCCGCACATCAGCGCCAGGTTGGTCAGCGTCAGCGTATTGTCCGTGCCGTGCGTGCTCTGGCTGATGCCCATGCCCCAGTAGATGGCAGCCCGGTTGGCCTGGGCGTAGAGGCGCGCCGCCTCGCGGATCGATTCGGCCGGCACGCCGCTGACCTCTTCCGCCCATTCCGGCGTATACGGCTCCAGCGATTCCACGTAGTCGCTGAACCCTTCCGTGCGGGCGTTGATGAACTCCGGGTTGTACAGCTTCTCCTTGACAATCACGTGGGCCATCGCCTGGAAGACGGCTACGTCGGTGCCGGGCTTCTGCCGCAGCCAGAGGGTGGCAAAGTCGGTCATGCCGATCTGCCGGGGATCGACGACGATCAGCTTCGCCCCTTTCTCGCGCACCGCGTCCTTCAGGAAGTTGGAAATGACCGGGTGGGTCTCGGTGGTATTGCTGCCCGTGACGATGAAAGTGTCCAGGTTCGCCATCTCGGCGATGCTGTTGCTCATCGCCGAGCTGCCAATCGCCAGCTGCAGCCCCGTCACACTGCCGGCGTGGCAAAGGCGCGCGCAGTGGTCCACGTTGTTGGTCTGCAGCAGCGCGCGCATCACCTTCTGGAAGAGGTAGTTGTCCTCGTTGGTCGCCTTGGCGCTGGCGTAGCTGGCAATGGCATCGCCGCCGTGCTCGCGGGCGATGCGCACCAGTTCGTCGGCGACAAAGTCCAGCGCCTCGTCCCACGAAACCTCTCGCCAGACCGGTTCGGCGCTGCGTCCGGCCTCGCGGTTGGCGCGGATGAGCGGCTGCCTGACCCGGCCCGGGTGGCGCACGTAATCGGTGCCAAAGCGCCCCTTGACGCACAACATGCCATAGTTGGGCGCCGCGTCAAACGGCGCGTCCACACGATAGATGAAGCCGTCCTTAATGCTCAGAGCCATCTGGCAGCCGACGCCGCAGTAGGGGCAGGTCGTCCGGACGACGCGATCCGCTTCAATCATACTCTCCTCCGGGAAGCTCTTTCACACACCTGTTCCGCCATTGTAGCACAGTTGACGGCATAACGGCATCGGCGTATGCTTAAGACTGCCTTCGTGTCGGAGCCACCGCCATGAGCGCTTTGCTATAATGGCCGCATTGAGGTGTGAGGAAAGGGAAACGATATGGTGCACGAACCTGGGTACACCTCCGCGCGTGAAGGCCGCGACCCGCCATCCACTCGCAAGCTGGACCACTCGCAATTACTGGCCCAGATCGGCTGGCTGCTCGGCCATTCATTGGACTACGAATCGACCGTGCGCGAGGCCGCCGATCTTGCCGCTGCCAGCATTGCCGACTGGTGCGCCGTAGACCTGCTGCAGGAGGACGGCACACTGCGCCACATCGCCGTCGCCCACCGCGATCCGGAGCTGGTCAGGCTCGCCTACGAGCTCAACGAGCGCTACCCGCCCGATGTCGAGGCGCCGGGCCCTCTCTACGACGCGCTTCGTACCGGGCGGATCGAGCTCTATGCCGATATAACCGACGAAATGCTCGTTGCCGGCGCGCGGGACGAAGAGCATTTGCGGATCATGCGCGCCCTGGACCTGCGCTCCCTGATTATCGCCCCGCTCATTGCCCGCGAGCGGTCGATCGGCGTGTTGACGCTGGCGCTCGCCGGAGACGGGCGCCGCTTCACCGAACAGGACGCCGCCGTGGCTGCCGAGATGGCCCTCCTCGTTGCCCTCGTCGTGGACAACGCCCTCCTCTATCGCCAGCTTACAGAGACCAACCAGCAGCTTGAACAGCGCGTGGCCCGGCGAACCGAACAGCTTGCCAGACAGATCGCCCGGCTGGAGGAGATGCAGGATGCCCTGCAGCGCGAGAGCAGCTTTGTGCAGCTCTTGCAGGAAGTCGCCGTGGCAGCCAACGAATCCGGCACCGTCGAAGAGGCCCTGCGCTTTGCCCTGGACGCGATCTGCCGCCAAACCGGCTGGCCCGTGGGCCACGTCTTCCTCGCCGACGACGACGACCCTGGCAAGCTGCGGCCTTCCTCCCTCTGGCGCGTCTCGCCTCCAGACGCCTACCAGGAGTTCCGGCGCATCACCGACTCAATTCCCTTTGCGCCGGAAGTGGGGCTGCCGGGTCGCGTCTATAGCAGCAAGAAACCGGCCTGGATCGTCAATGTAGCTGAGGATGAGCATTTCATTCGCGGTCGCCAGGGGTCGGATATTGGCCTGCGCTCGGCCTTCGCCTTCCCTGTGCTGATCGGCCAGGACGTAGCCGCCGTGCTGGAGTTCTTCTCGCCGGTACCCTCCGAGCCCGCGCCCGCCTTCCTGGAAATCATCGCCCACATCGGCACGACGCTCGGCCGGGTCGTCGAGCGCGAGCGTTGGGCAAAAGCCTTGCAGGAGCGCACCGACCAATTGGCCCAGGCCCAGCGGGTCGCCCGGTTAGGTAGCTGGGAGTGGAACGTCCGGT
>JAAYYY010000367.1 GCA_012515125.1 Chloroflexota bacterium | reverse complement strand
GCGGCGATGCCGATGCCCAGGGAGATGACGTTGCCGCTGAGCACGTTGGCGATCTGCAGGACGGCCACGCCGGTCGCCGGGCGGGGCGCCGCGTCGTTGTTCGACAGCAGGCGGATGCCGCTAAGCAGGCCGAGGATGCCCGTGACCAGGGGAAGGGCGGCGAGGGGCAGCACGAGGCAGCCGATACCCAGCGTGGCGACGCCGACGCCGAAAATGGTGAACGCCAGAATCGGGCTCCAGATGAGGTTGAGCACGCCATCGACGACGTTCATGATGCCGATGGCCTGGACCTTATCGGGGCGGGCTGGCCGGTAGGAATTCGCAGACATAGTTCTCTCCCATAAGATGGTGGCGGCCCACACGACCGGGCCGCCATCTATCATTCTTTACGTGAGAGGGGTGGGTGGGTTGCGGAAAAGCTGTTAGCCAAAAGCCGTTAGCCGTTAGCCAGCGGCTAAAGGCTAATGGCTTAAAGCTCAGGGCTTATAGCTACAGCGGCGGGTTGTAGCCCCGGTAGTCGAAGCCTTCGAGGCGGCGGCGCTCGATGCGGCTGCCCAGCACTTTCTCGATGCTGCGCACCATGGCGATGTCGGTTGGCTCGGCGAAGGTGAACGCTTCGCCTGTCTCCTCGGCGCGGCCGGTGCGGCCGATGCGGTGAGTGTAGGCGTCCACGGTGTCGGGCATGTCGAAGTTGATGACGTGGGAGATGTCGGCCACGTCGATGCCGCGCGAGGCGACGTCGGTGGCGACGAGGATGTCGTGCCGCCCGCTGCGGAAGCCGTCAATCGCCTTCTGCCGCTTGATCTGCGACATGTTGCCCTGCAGCGCCGAGACGTTGTAGCCCTGCTGCTCCAGGTCGCGGGCCAGGAAGCGGGCGCGGCGCTTGGTGCGCGTGAAGATGAGCACCCGGCCGGTGGCGGTGCGCTCCAGCATCGCCAGCAGCAGCGGCGTCTTCAGCTTGGGCGTCACCGGGTAGAGGGTGTGGGAGACCGTTTTCACGGGGGCGCGGGCGCCGATGCTTACCGTCGCCGGATTCTTGAGGATCTGGCGAGCGAGCTTATCCACGTCGGCGGGCATGGTCGCCGAAAAGAAGAGCGTCTGCCGCTTCTCCGGCACCAGCTTGAGGATGCGGCGAATGTCGGGCAGGAAGCCCATGTCAAACATGCGGTCGGCCTCGTCGAGGACGAGGATTTCCACGCGGCTGAGGTCAATGGCCCGCTCGCCGGCGAGGTCGAGCAGCCGGCCAGGGCAGGCGACGACGATGTCGGCGCCCCGGCGCAGGGCGTCAATCTGCGGCTTCTTGCCCACGCCGCCGTAGACGGCGATGCTGCGCAGGCCGGTCTTCTGGCTCAGCGCGACGGCAGACTGGCGGATCTGCTCGGCCAGCTCGCGCGTGGGGGCGACGATCAGCACGCGCACGGGCGCGCGACCGTTCTCCCGGCGGGGCTGCTGCTTGAGCAGATGATGGAGAATGGGCAGCATGAAGGCAGCCGTCTTGCCGGTGCCGGTAGGGGCCAGGCCGAGAAGGTCGCGCCCGGCGAGGATGCCGGGGATAGCCTGCTGCTGGATGGGGGTGGGCGTTACGTAGCCCGCGGCCTTGATGCCGGCCTGCAGGCGCGGATCAAGGTGAAACTGTTGGAAAGTCACCGAAAGTACTCCTTGGTCTTTCTTGAGCCAAGTCGCACTCTCAGCCCGCAATATTGGTACCGGCGCCGCACTTGTCCGCGACGCAACCGAAGAAGGATAGCAGAAAGGTGAGTCTGAGGCGAATTCGCTAATGCGTTGCCTATAAGCCGTAAGCTATGAGCTGTAAGCCGTAAGCTTACGGCTTACAGCTTATGGCCTATAGCTGGCGGCTATTCCGCCCGATCATGCCCAGGTGCGTGTGCTGGAAGGCGTCAGGGTATTTCAGGCCGTAGCCGAGCACGCGGTCAAAGCTGGAGTGGGCGAGCATGATCAGCCCGGCGACCTGCAGCCAGGTCACGGCCAGCGTCGCGCCGAGTAGATAGAGGGCGACGGCGATACCTTTGTGATGGACCAGGTTGTAGGTCCACGCGCCGGCGCGCGGGCCGCCGAGGTAGCCGATCATGCTCAGGTCTGGCGCGAAGAAGAGGACGAGAAACCACCACCAGGCGACGTCAAGCTGTAGGAACAGGTAGAGGGCCAGGCCGGCGAGCAGGAGTTCTTCAATC
>JAAYYY010000041.1 GCA_012515125.1 Chloroflexota bacterium | reverse complement strand
CGAGAAGACCAGGAGCGTATTTTCGAGCGTTTCTACCGTGTCGAACACGATGCCGTCCACGCCGTGCCGGGCACCGGCCTGGGACTGTCTATCGTCAAGAGTCTGGTGGATATGCACGGCGGAGAGATGGCCCTGGACAGCCAGCCGGGCAAAGGCAGCACGTTTACCTTTAGCCTGCCGGCCGTACCGGGCAAAGTGTGAGTGGCGCAAAGAGATCATCTATCTGTCTAGAGGAACGGAATGACGAAGATATTAATTGCCGAAGACGATCAGGACATTCGCGAGCTGATAGTCTTGACTCTGCAGTTCAATGGCTTTGAAGTGCGGAGCGCCAACGATGGCGCCAGGGCGTGGGAAATGGTGCAGCAGGAGCCCTTTGACCTGATCATTCTGGACGTACGTATGCCCCGGATGACCGGCTACGAAGTTTGCCGCCGCCTGCGCGACAGCGATACACTGCGCGATACACCTGTTGTCTTCCTCTCGGCCAAGGGACAGGAACAGGAGATACAGGAAGGGTTTGACGCCGGCGGCAACCATTACATCCTCAAGCCATTCGCCCCTGAGGCCCTGGCCCGGACGATTCATGAGGTGTTGGCCGAAGCTGCTTCGAACTGAAGCGACGCGCCCGCGGGAGCGTTCCCGTCAGTGAAACATGAGCATTACGACGGTTGGGGACAAATTCATACACTATGAGATGCTTGGCCGTGGGGAGCCGCTGATTTTTGTGCACGGCTGGCTTGGCTCCTGGCGCTACTGGTGGCCGTCGATGCAGGCCCTCTCCACGCACTACCGTACATTAGCCCTGGATTTGTGGGGGTTTGGCGATTCAAGTAAATCGAGCGATAGTTATAGCCTTGACAAATACGTGGAGATGATCGAGCAGTTCATCGACCAGCTGGGCATTGTCCGGCCGGTCCTGCTCGTCGGGCACAATCTGGGGGCCGCTGTGGCGTTACGTTACGCCGGAGCCAGACCGCACGCGGTGAGTCGTCTTGTCGCCGTTGCGCTGCCTGTGCCGGCCTATCTACCTAACAACCGGCTTCTCGAAGGCGATGTCGCCGGCGTGCTGGCCCGTGTGCTCAAGGTCTCCCATCCGGAGGTAGAAACGGAGCTGCACAAGACCGATCTGGCGGCCTTTAACCAGGCCGCTGTAGAGGTCTTCGGCACCGACTTCGGTCCCGAGCTGGTCGAACCGGCGGTGCCTACGCTGCTCGTCTACGGCAATGCCGACACCATGGTCCAGTATCCGAATAGCGAGCTTGCCGCGCCAGCTCCCAACCGCGCCGTCGTCAGGCTCGACGCGAGCCACTTCCCGATGCTGGAAGACACGGCGCGCTTTAACCGCCTTATCCTCGAGTTTATGCGTGCGGAGAACGATCCCGCCGGCGTTACGCCTAAAGAATTCTGGCAGCGGCGCGTGCACTGAGCGCCGCCGGCGCCACTCCCCCGGCGCCTGCTATTCACCAAACTGATTCCCAGGAGAAGAATTGCTATGAAGCGTCGATCGCGAACGCTTTCACCCCTGTTCTTGTTGCCTGCCCTGCTCTTGCTGGCGCTCGCCGTGGCCTGCGGCGGCGAGGAAACCCCCGAACCGACGCCTGTCGTGCCGCTGGGTAGCGGCGGCGCGGCTCAGCCCACAACTGATCCCGGCATAGCTCCGCCACTGGTGGACGTGGAAGACACACCCCCGCCCGCGGAGACAGTCGAGGTGTCTCCTCAGGAAGACGCCATATTGACGGCGCCCTTTCCGCCCAACGTGAATCCACTGACCGGCGAGACAGTCACCGATCCGGCCGTGCTGCAGCGCCGGCCCATCGCCGTTAAGATTTCCAACGCTCCGGCTGTCGTGCGACCGCAGAGCGGCCTGAACGCGGCCGATCTCGTCTTCGAGCATTATGCGGAAGGCGGCGTTACCCGCTTTACGGCGGTCTTTTACGATGGCGACGCCTCGCCAATCGGCAGCATCCGCAGCGGACGGCTCATCGACCTCGAGATCCCGCGCATGTATGATGCGGCCTTTGCCTACAGCGGATCCAGCGCCGGGGTGCGCCAGCGCATCGTCAACAGCATCTTCTTCGACCGGGTTATCAGTCCCGATTTTGGGCATGGCGGCTTCTTCCGCGTCGAGGACCCCAGCAAAGCGTTCGAGCACACCCTGTTCACCGACACGGAAGGGCTGCGGGCGATCCTCGAGGAACGCGGACTGAACACGCCGCCGGCCTTCAATGGCAGCATGACCTTCCGCGAGCAGCCGCCGGAGGGTGGTACGCCGGCAAGCAGTGTGGAGATTCACTACATCGCCACCGACGTGACCTGGCAGTATGATGACGCCTCCGGCCGGTGGCTGCGCTGGACCGACGGTGAGGTACACAGCGACGCCAACACTGGCGAACAGCTCAGTTTCGCCAACGTGTTCGTGCTCGCTGCTAACCATGTCGAGACTGACATTCTCGAGGATATGGTTGCAGGCGGGCACTACTCCATCGAGATCCAGCTCTGGGGCGAAGGGCCGGCGAGCATCTTCCGCGACGGCCAGCGATTTGACGGTCAATGGAGGCGCAATGGCGATACGGAGATGGTTTCCTTCTACGACAGCAGCGGCAACGCGCTGCCCCTCGACGTCGGCAACAGCTTTGTCCAGCTCGTGCCGCTGGGTTTCGACGGCCTGATCGTCAATCCGTAGGCTTTACATTACAATGTTGGTGTCGTTGATGGCTGAGCCGTGGGGCGCTCCGGGACGGCGCGGTTTGTACTATCCCGCCCACGTGCCAGGAGACTGAGATGACCGTCTATTATTTGATTCGCCATGGTTGCAGAGTCCCCGAGGTGTCCGGCGACGTGGGTCTCTCGCCGCTGGGCCGCCGCCAGGCCGAAGCGACGGCCGCACATTTAGCCAAGCTGCGCCCGGCGGCGCTCTACGCCAGCCCGTTGCGCCGGGCCCAGGAAACGGCGGAGGCGTTCGCCGCCGTCTTTGGCCTGCCGATCATCACAGCGCCTGAGCTGCGCGAGCGGGCCAACTGGGGCGATGATCCCGAGCAGTCGTGGGGCGATTACATTACTATGATTGAACGCTCCAACGTTCAGCGAAGCTGGCAGCCGCCTGTTGGTGATTCCTCCCGGGCGGCAGGCGACCGCATGGCTCGCTTTCTGCGCGAGATGGCGCCCCGCTATACCAGCCGGAACGTCGTCGTCATCAGCCACGGCGCGATCATCAGTGACTTCCTGCTCAACGTCACCGGGCGCCGGATGCTAAAGACGATTAACCCTGCCTATGCTGCCGATCCCTACGGGGATGAGATCATGCGCGAGTGCAGCATCACCGTCGTGCACTACGACGGCATCAACTTCCTCCCGGAGCGGATCACGGCTGTGGATCATCTGGCAGCCGTGGCCGAGTAACGCCGGCCCAACTGGTCTCCGCCGGCCACGCCAGTCCCCTCGGCTTGCTGCAGCACGCCCGCCGCGAAGAGTGACACCCAGCGGTCGGTCTCCTCGCGGTCTGGCGCCACCTCCCGGATGGTCCGGCCGCGGAAAGGGCTGGCGCCGTGCCAGCGTCCCTGTCTGTCGCGCCAGCCTGCCAGCCAGGCGAGCGAGCGCTGTGCGCCCGGCCGGTCCAGCGCTCCTAGCAGCGCCGCCACGCGTAGCGCAAAGAGAACGTCCACCTGGTAGAAGAGGGGGAAGTTCAGCCGGCGCCACAACGCACTGACGCCACGGTTGGGATAGTCCGCCTCTACCAGGCTGTAAGCTTCGAGCAAGAAATGGAGGCCGGCTTCCAGCGCCTCGGCGACGCGGCCTGTGCGCTGGTCGGCAGGCAGCGCCGCCAGTCCCCACAGCCCGCGCGCCGCGCCCCAGCCGCAGGGTAAGTCCCAGTTCCAGGCGCAGCGCCACTCTGTGTCGAGCGCCGAACGGCAGAGGTAGCTCACGACCTGTTGGGCGCGTGGGTCTTGGCACAGCCCGCTGTAGGCTACGTAATGCAGCATATTGCCCCACATACATTCCCGCCCCGGCTCGCCTTTTTCCAGCGCTGCCGCGACCGCCTGCTCGGTCGTCGCCAGCATGAAGCCGGCGCCACGACGCAGCCGCTCATCAGCCGGGTCAGCCTGCAGCTCTACCAGCAAGAGCATGCTCCAATGGGTGCTGGTGTACTTTGGCGTGTAGAAGCTTTTTTCGTGTTGCCAGTTCCCGGTCTCTGTCTGCCGCCCAAGAATCACCGGAATCGGACCGGTTTCCGCCATAGCCTTCCACTCGGCCTGCACCCGGGGATCAGATTCATCCTGACCGAGCAGGCGCCGTCTTGTCAGGTAACGAATGGAGGGTATATCTGACTCCAGTAGCCATGCGATGAGCTGTTCGTCGACCATTACGAGCCTCCTGGTCTCCCCCGTCTGGCGATTGTGGATTGTGACTGTGACGCGATGCCTTACGGCTCGATTTCGGGCTCGGCCTCAGCGACTGTCTCCGGCCGGTGGCTGAGGACGGGCCGCTGCGCTTCCATGGCCTGGCGCTCCATGTTGCCAATAGTGCGGGCTACGTTTTCCAGCGCGACGCGCTGTTTGCGATACAGGTCGCTCTCGCTCATTGCCAGCCGCCGGGCTACGTCCCGCACGCGCTGGCCCTGGATGAATTTCAGCTCGAGGATGTTGTAGAGAATCCACTCGGCTGTGGTCATGCTTCGCTCGCCGGCCGGCTTCTGCTGCTCGACGGCCCGCTCCAGGATAGCGCGCATCGCCTTGGTCGAATTGCCCTTGTATTCCTTGATGGCATCCTGTACCACCTGCAGCCGCATTAGCGGGCTATCGGTCAGCTTGGGCCCGCCCCAGTAATGGCTCAGAGCGTCTTTGACCATATCGGAGAAACCGGGGTGGTTGATCAGCGTATCTTCGTCCCCCATCGGCGCGGTCAGGAGGGTGGAGCCACCATAAGCCAGGGCGCTCCGGCGCTGCTGCAGGGCGGTGATCTTCGGCAGCAGCCCTTCGACGGCGGCGAAGACTTCCTGCTGCAGAATGCGGTCTTCGAGCGCCTTGGCGGCCTGATTGACGAGGCGGTCGAAGAGCACCTGCTCTTCCTCGGTCAGGTCTGGCTCGGGCCCGCGCGCGTGTATGCCCAGGATGCCGACGAGCGCGTTCTGCTTCCGGTTGTACAGGGTTCGGATCCAGTAGTTGCGCCAGATGACGAAGCCGCCCACGGTCTCCAGTTTCACGTCGTCCCCGTTCGACCCGTAGGGACGGGTCAGCTCTCGCCAGCTCTCGTCCTGGATCTCCTCCAGCTCTTCGCGCGGATCTACAACAACTTCCAGCTTGGGCCCCTCGGGTGTAAAGGCGGCGACGAAGGCTGTGGGCACGCGCACCGTCTCGCAGATGATCGTCAGGACGCTTTCCAGGAACTGGTGCAGGTCGCGGGTCGTCAGCAGCCGGTCGCTGAGCTGCTGGATGCGGCGGACGTCTGGTTCGTGATTGAGGTGCAGGAGGCGTTCCAGAGGCTGCTTATAGGCGTGGATGGCCCACTCGACAACCATTACCGTCGCCACGACGGCAAAGGCCTGTACGGTTGCCGTTGGCAGCCCGAGGACGTTGCTCAGCCGCCCGGCGAGCACAAAGACGACGAGCACGAGGGTTGCCGTCATGGGCACGCGCGCCATAAACTTGAATAGCCGCACGCGGACGACGCGATCCGGACTGGTGGCGCCGAAATAGGCCAGGTAATAGGTGAGCAGCGCAAACATCAGGCCGACGACGAGGTTGCCGAGGATGAGGACGGCCCAGAAGAGCCAGCCGAGCTGCAGCCCGGCGTTGCTGCTAAGCAGAAGATAGGGAAAGACGCCGAGCGGAGCGGCGATAAAGGCCAGCAGGATCATGCGCATCCGGCGGCGAATCGTCGTGGTGATCGAGAGGCGCATCGCGTCCCAGACCAGGCGGATGCTGATCGCCGTGACGACCCAGAAGTAGATGCTGAAAAGTGGGAAGAGTGGCCCTGCTTCGAGATGCGGAGCCAGGGGCACGTTGATGAGGCCGCTCACCACGAGATCGGTGAGGCCCACCAGACCAATGAAGGTCAGGCCGATCAGGTAAAAGACGCGCACGCCAAGGCGGCGGCGCCGCGAGACGTGTCCCGTCGTGCACAGCAGAGCGTCGGCAAGGTGGAATTGAGCCGCCGGCACCATGGCGACGCCGACCCACTCCAGCCGCAGCCACGGCTCCCGGTCGGGGATAATGCTCGTGCGCGTCGCCATCAGCTCGGTCAGATAGACGATG
>JAAYYY010000366.1 GCA_012515125.1 Chloroflexota bacterium | reverse complement strand
GGCAAAAAGAAAGGCAGCCGCGTAATCTTCCCACGCGCGGCCGCCTCAGCGACTGGTGCCTGCCACAAATCCCGATTTTCAGTATACACAAAGATGAGTAGCTTGTAAAAGAATCGGCGTAAATTGGTACCAGCGAACTATGTACGCCCCTGCTGGCCCGTTCGGCTATAATGCCTCCATGCCGCAAGCACGCATCGTTCCCTGGCTCCGTGCCCTCGGCCTGACCCTTTATCTGGCGCGTCTGCTGGCCGAGTGGCTGCGGCCTCCCCTTGCCGGCGTGCTCGTAATCGTCCTGGTGGCAATAGCCCTCGCCGCGTGGCTGGCCAGGCGTCGCCCGCGCCTGCTTCCCTGGCCGTCGCTCCTGCTCTGGCTCTACGTCCTCTACCCGCAGCTTGATCCCCGGCTCGCCGCGCTGGCCGGTTTGGCGGCGTTGTTGGCCGCGCTGGGCGACGGGCGCGATTTCCCCGCCTGGCGCTGGCCCGGCCTGCTCCTCTTCGCCGCGGGCCTTGCTCTCTACGTGGCGACGGTGGCGCCGGGCGTGCTGCCTGCCGACAGCGGCGAGCTGCAGCTCGTGGCGGCTGAGCTGGGCGTGGCCCACCCGCCCGGCTTCCCGCTGTACACGCTGCTTGCCCACCTGTTCACACGCCTCACGCCCGGCAACCCTGCTCTGGGCGTCAATCTCTTTTCAGCGCTCGCTGGCGCTGCAACGCTCCTGCTCGTCTACCTGGCGGCGCTGCGGCTGGCGGGCCGGCCCATCCCGGCGCTGCTCGCCGGCCTCGCGCTGGCGTCGGCAACCACCTTCTGGTCCCAGGCGACCACGGCCAACGTCCGCAGCCTGACCGCTCTCTTTACGGCGCTGCTCTTTTACCTGCTCCTGCGCTGGCGCGAAGAGCCGGCCAACGACCGGCTGCTGGCGGCTATCGCCTTCACGCTCAGCCTGGGCGCCGGGCACCACGCCTCGCTGGTCTTCGTCGGCATCGTCTTCGTCGTCGCCGTTGTCGTGCGGGAGCCCGCGCTGCTCCGGCAGCCTCGCCGCTGGCTGCTGCCGGGCCTCGCGCTGCTGGCCGGGCTGCTGCCCCTGCTCTACCTGCCGCTGCGCGCCAGCAGCGGCGCCCACGGAGCGGACCCGGCGCTGGCGACTCTGGACGGCTTCCTGGAACACGTGCTCGCCACTGGATTCCGCGGCGACTTCTTTGCCTTCGCCGCGCCCGGCGCGCTGGCGGCCCGTCTCGCCGTCATGGGCAACGTGCTGCAGTTCCAGTTCGAGCCGCTGTTGCTCGGCGGCATGGCCCTCGGGCTGCTGGCGCTGGCCTGGAAGCGGCAGGGCTGGCTGCTCCTGCTGCTCGGCGGCAGCTTTGTCGTGCATACGCTGGTCACGGCGATGTACCGCGCGCCGCAGACGGTGGAGTACATGATGCCGGCCTACGTCGCCGCCGTGCTCCTTCTCGCAGCCGGCGCGGCGACGCCGTGGCCCGGCGCGTATGGCTCCCGCTGGCGGGCGCTCGTCCAGGCCGTTCTCCTGCTCGCCGCCGTCGTCCAGACGGCGCGGCACGCCGGCAGCTATCGCCTCCTTCACGCCGCCGACGACACCCGCGAGACGGTAGCAGTCTGGCTGGACGGGGCGCCGCCCGGCAGCCTACTATTGGCCGATTGGCATTGGGCCACGCCGCTCTGGTACCTGCAGCGGGTGGAAGGGGTGCGCCCGGACGTGGACGTGCAGTACGTCTTCCCGACCGCCGAGCCGTACGCCGCTACCTGGGTCCGGCTTATCGGCGACGGGCTGGCGCAGGGCCGGCCGGTCATCGCCACGCACTACGACGAGGGCGCGTACGCCGCGCTGCCCCCGCCGCTGCCCCTCGGCGAAGCGTTCCTTTTCCCGCAGGAGCCGCTGGCCTCGCTGCCTGAGGGGTACACACCGCTCGACCTGACCCTGGGCGAGACGCTGCGCATCGCCGGCTACCGGCTGGACGCGGACGGCGTGGCCCCCGGCGAGACCGCCGTTCTGACGGTCGCCTGGCAGCCCGCTGGCGGCGATCCACCGCCCCTCTCCCTCTTTGCCCACCTGATCGACGGCGAAGGCCGGCTCTGGGCCCAGCAGGACGTCGCCGCCCGCCCGCAGCGGCAAGGGCTCACGCTGACGCGGCTGTCGCTGACGCCCCGGCCGGGGGCGCTGCCGGGCGAATACCGCGTGATGCTCGGCGCGTATACCGCCGGCGGCGACCCGCTGCTCGCTCCCGGCGGCGAAGCGCGGCTCCCACTGGCCTCGCTGCCGGTGACGGCCCGGCCGGAACCGTACTACACGCAGCAGCCCGTCTACCGCCCGCTGGCGGATGGCAGCCGGACCCTCGCCGGCTACGACTGGGATCACACACAGGCGACGCCGCGCCTCTATCTACACTGGCGCACGGAAAGCGGCGTCGTGACCGAGGTGCGCGACGGCGCCGGCGCCTCCCTGCCGCCCTGGATCGGCGCGTGGGGTATCCAGCGCAGCGGCGGCCTGCCGGCGCAGCCCGGACAGCATTACGTGCCGCTGGGCCAGGGCCTCGTCTGGCTCGGCGAGCAGGCGCTAAACGGCATCGCCTCGCCGCAGCCGGGGGAGCGGCTCTATCTGCCGCAGCGGCTGGCGGCCTCGCAGCCGGTGCTGCGCGACCTCGTCGTCTC
>JAAYYY010000365.1 GCA_012515125.1 Chloroflexota bacterium | reverse complement strand
TTATTCGTCCGGCAAGTATTAACTTTGCCTTGGAAGTTGCAGAAACGCTTTGACCGGTGGCACGTAATTATTACAATTGAAGCTGACTTACGAACAACGAAGAGCGTTGGCCTATTGCCATACGCTCTTTTGGCGTGCATAGCCGGAGCATTGAAGCGCGTGATTTTGGCAGCAGTCTCAGAGTGCCGCCGGCAAGGCCGGGGGTGGAGCCCACTGCCCCTTTTTTGTGTATCCTGAGTGTTGTTGGGAGGACACCTGGTGGAAACCAATGAATTCCGCAAGTTGCGTATCAGCCTAGCTTCCCCCGAGCAGATCCGTTCCTGGTCGTATGGTGAAGTCACCAAACCCGAAACCATAAACTACCGCCGCCTGCGCCCGGAGAAAGATGGCCTCTTCTGCGAGGCGATCTTTGGTCCGACGCGTGACTGGCAATGTTATTGCGGCAAGTACAAGAACGTCCGCTACAAGGGCATTGTCTGTGATAAGTGCGGCGTCGAGATTACCCGCTCTTCTGTACGGCGCGAGCGCCTGGGCCATATTGAGCTGGCAGCGCCCGTCGCCCACGTCTGGTATACCCGTCGCGTGCCCAGCTATCTGGGCCTGCTGCTCAACGTCTCCCGCCGCAACCTCGACCGTGTCCTCTACTTTGCGCAGTACGTCGTCACCCATGTAGACGAAGACGCGCGCGAGCGGGCGCTGAAGCGCCTGGAAGAGGAGCTGCAGGAGGCTGAGCTGCGCCTGGAGCAGGAAATTGACGAGCAGGTCGAAGCCGCCACGGCCGAGACCCGCGAGCGACTGGAAGCGCTGACTGCCCGGCTGACCGAGCTGAACGAGACCTTCGAGGACCGGCTGGCCAACGTCACCGACGAGGTCGTGCAGGAAGCCAAGAGCGTCGAGCAGAAGCTGAACAACCTGCAGGGCAAGGAAGCGCCCGAGCAGATCAGCCTGGGCGGCACCCGTATCGTCGCCAAGGGCGAGACGGTGGGCCGCGAACACGTCGTCATGGTGCAGGAAGTCACCACCGAACGGCTGAATCAGGTGCAGCAGGAGTCGCAGGAAGACCACGAAACGGAGGTCGCTTCGCTGCAGCGCGAGATCGACCAGCTCCGCGAAGAGATTGCCGGCATCGAGGAACAGACCCGCGATGCCGTGTCGGGCCGGCTGGCCCGCCTGCGCGAATCGGCGCAGCACAACCGCGACGAGCTGGAAAACCTCGCGCAGATGAACTTCCTCAACGAGAACGATTATCGCGATCTGAAGAGCAAGTTCGGCAACGTCTTCCGCGCCGATATGGGCGCCGAGGCGTTCCACGAAATCCTCAAGGGCATGGACCTCGACGCGCTTTCCCGCGAGCTGTGGCGGGAGGTGCGCACGACGCGCTCCAAGCAGAAGGCCAAGCGCGCCACCAAGCGGCTGCAGGTCGTCGAGGCGCTGCGCAAGAGCGGCAACCGGCCGGAGTGGATGATCCTTACCGTTCTGCCGGTTATCCCGCCGGAGCTGCGCCCGATGGTCCAGCTTGACGGTGGGCGCTTCGCCACCAGCGACCTGAACGATCTGTACCGCCGTGTCATCAACCGTAACAACCGCCTCAAGCGACTGCTGGAGCTGGGCGCGCCCGACGTCATCGTGCGCAACGAAAAGCGCATGTTGCAGGAAGCTGTCGATAGCCTGATCGACAACAGCCAGCGCGGCAAGGCGCTCAGCCGCCGGGGTCGCCGCGAGCTGAAGTCGCTGTCCGACATGCTCAAGGGCAAGAAGGGCCGCTTCCGCCGCAACCTGCTCGGCAAGCGTGTAGACTACTCGGGCCGCTCGGTCATCGTCGTCGGCCCGAACCTAAAGATGGGCGAGTGCGGCCTGCCCAAGACGATGGCCCTGGAGCTGTTCCGGCCGTTCGTCATCAGCAAGCTGATCCAGTACGAATACGCCAGCAACGTCAAGGGCGCCAAGCGGTTCATCGAGCGCCAGCCGCCCGAGGTCTGGGAAGTGCTGGAAGAGGTGATCCAGGATCGCCCCATCCTGCTCAACCGCGCGCCGACGCTGCACCGCCTGGGTATTCAGGCCTTCATGCCCAAGCTGGTCGAAGGCAAGGCCATCCAGCTGCACCCGCTCGTCTGCGCGGCGTTCAACGCCGACTTTGACGGCGACCAGATGGCCGTTCACGTGCCGCTGTCCGACAAGGCGGTGGCCGAGGCCAAAGAGTACATGATGGCCACGCGCAACCTGCTCAAGCCGGCCAACGGCGAGCCGATCGTCGGCCCGTCGAAGGATATGGTGCTGGGCGTCTACTACCTGACGACCATACAGGACGGGCTGAAAGGCGAAGGCCGGGTCTTTGGCAGCATGGACGAAGTCGAGCTGGCTCTGGAGCTGGGCTACGTAGACATCCACGCCAAGATCAAGCTCTTTACGGAGACTTACTACACCGAGAAGGGCCGGCGCTATGCCGACGGCAAGCCGCGCACCCGCCTGATCGAGACGTCGCCGGGCCGCGTGCTCTTCAACCGGACCCTGCCGGAGGGCATGCATTTCATCAACGAGCAGCTCAACAAGGGCGCCGTGAACGAGCTGATCAATCGCGTCTATCGCCGCTTCGGCGACGAAGCCACGATTGCCGTCGCCGACGCTATCAAGGACCTCGGCTTCCGTTATGCCACCGAATCGGGTGTGACGGTGGCTGTGGCCGACCTGCACGTTCCGGAAGAGCGGGCCGAGATTCTGGAGAGCGCGCAGAAGCGCGTGGACGAGATTGACCGCCAGTACCGGCGCGGCCTGCTCACAGAAGACGAGAGTTACCAGCGCACCATCGAACAGTGGAACAACGCCAAGGATCAGGTCGAGGACGCGGTGCGCGAGGCCATGGATCCCTATGGCCCGATGGCGATGATGGCGCTCTCCGGCGCGGGTAAGGGCGGCTTTGGCCCGATGACCCAGCTTGCCGGTATGCGCGGTTTGATGGCCGACCCGCAGGGCCGCATCATCAAGGTGCCGATCACTTCGAACTTCCGCGAGGGGCTGACCGCGCTGGAGTACTTCATCTCTACGCACGGCTCGCGCAAGGGTCTCGCCGACACAGCGCTGCGTACGGCCGACGCCGGCTACCTGACCCGCCGCCTCGTGGACGTGGCTCAGGATGTTATCGTCACCGCCGACGACTGCGGCACCGACAAGGGTATCTATATCCGGCGCGCAGACAACTTCGGCAAGCAGACGATGGCCGAGCGCATCTTCGGTCGCGTGGCTGCCGAGCCGGTGATCGATACCGAAACGGGCGAGATCCTGATCAACGAAGGTGAGATGTACACCGAGGAGATCGCCGACCGTGTGGACGAGCTGGGTCTCGATTCGCTTTACGTCTACTCGCCGATGACCTGCGAGATTCGCCGGGGCATCTGCGCCAAGTGCTATGGCCTCGACCTGGGTCGCGGCAAGCTCGTCGAGATGGGCACGGCAGTCGGCATCGTCGCCGCCCAGTCGATTGGCGAGCCGGGCACCCAGCTAACGCTGCGCACCTTCCACACCGGTGGTACGGCGCAGGCTGCGGGCGACATCACCCAGGGTCTGCCGCGCGTTGAAGAGCTGTTCGAGGCGCGCCGCCGGCCTCGCGGTGAAGCGGTGATGACCGAGATCTCCGGCGTCGTCTCCGTACGCGTCATTGACGGCGTGCGGCACGTCTTCGTAACCGATAGCCACCTCGTCGAGGATATCTACGACGTGCCCGAAGACTGGACCATCATCGTAGACGACGGCGAATCCGTGGAGCAGGGCCAGCGGCTGGCCGAGCGCCAGGAGCTGGAGATTACGGCGAAGAACGGCGGCATCGTCCGCCGCGACGAGAACGGCCTGCGCGTCGAGTGGACGGACATTGACGAGCGCGACTACGACATTCCCGCCGGCATGCGGCTCCTCGTCGAAGACGGCGAGACCGTCGAGGCCGGCGCATCCCTGACTGAGGGCGCTAAGAACCCGCACAAGATCCTGGAAATCCAGGGTCGTGACGCCGTGACGCAGTACCTGCTGACCGAGGTGCAGAAGGTGTACCGCCCGCAGGGCCAGAACATCAACGACAAGCACTTTGAAGTCATCATCCGCAAGATGCTGAGCAAGGTGCAGGTCCGGCACCCGGGCGACACCGAGATGCTGCCGGGCGAACTGGTCGAAGCGACCGAGTTCACGCAGCAGAACGAGGAAGTGGTCGCCGAGGGTGGTCAGCCGGCGCAGGCCGACCCGGTGCTGCTGGGCATCACCAAGGCGTCGCTGAACACCGAGAGCTTCCTCAGCGCAGCCAGCTTCCAGCATACGATCAAGGTGCTGGCCGGTGCAGCTATCGCCGGTAAGGAAGACGAGCTGCTGGGTCTCAAGGAAAACGTGATCATCGGCAAGCTCATCCCCGCCGGCACCGGCTTCTACCGCGACGGCGAAGAGGACGAGGAGGCTGAAGACGAAGAACGCGTCAGCCCGGCCGACTTCTCCGGTATCCTCATCGGCGATGAGACGCCCGAGGAAGTCCTGGACCAGCTGGTCGAGATGAAGGCGGCGGAAAAGGGCGATTAGCCCCGCCGCTGCCGCAGACTGAGCAAAAATGAAAAGCGCCCCACGATTGCCGTGGGGCGCTTTTTTATTCCGCCTACCCGACCCTTCGGGGGATGTTACGAATCGCGTCGCAGCAGCCGGTTAGCCAGCTCCAGCAGCGCCCGGCCGTTCTCTCCGTCTGCGCCGCTCGCTTCCAGGTGATGCAGCGCACTGCTGGAGTAACGGGCTGCCTCCTGCTGGGCATAGTCGCGAGCGCCGGCCTCGTCCAGCAGGGCGACGACCTCGGCGACGAAGTTGTCGCCATTCTCTTTCCGCCCGTACAGGTCGCGCAGCGCCTGGCTCTGGGCCAGCCCGTAGAGCACCGGCAGCGTCTTCTTGCGCGTCTCCACGTCCGTCGCCGCCGACTTGCCGATAGCGGCCTCGTCGCCCCAGATGCCCAGTATGTCGTCCCTGACCTGGAAGGCCAGCCCCAGATCGCGGGCAAAGGCGGCGTAATGGCTCACAGTCTCCCGGCCCGCCCCGGCAATCAGCGCGCCCAGCTCGCTGCACAGGGCGAGCAGCGCCGCCGTCTTGCCGCCGATCATGCTCAGGTACTCGTCCACCTGCACTTCGTCACGGCTCTCGAAGCGCATGTCGTGATACTGGCCCTCCGTCAGCACCAGGCAGGTGTCGTCAAAGCGGCGCGCCGCCTCGACGACGATGGCCGGTTCGACGCCGCGCTCGGCCAGCCGGTACAGCGCGCGGTGGGCCAGGGCAAACATGGCATCGCCCGCGTTGATTGCCTGCGGGACGCCCCAGATCTGCCAGACCGTGTCGCGCCCCCGCCGTGTCGGGCTGCCGTCCTGGATGTCGTCATGGATCAGGGTGAAGTTGTGCAGAAGCTCGACGGCGGCGGCGGCAGGAACGGCCTGCTGCCAATCGCCGCCCGCCGCGCCGCAGCTCAGCAGGCAGAGCACCGGGCGGATGCGCTTGCCGGTTGCAGCCGAAACGGGCTGCAGGCCGGCATCCAGCCAGCCCATGTGATACTGCATCATGCCGTATAGCTCGCCGGCGCCCCCAACCGTATCACTGCCCGGCTGCAGGATTGCTCGCATTTCGGCTTCGACGGCGGGCACCATTTCGGCCACCAGCGTTTCAAAGGTCCTGGTTGTACTTACCGGTTCCATCAGTCTGGTTGTTCTCCTGCAGAAGCTCGTCAAAAGTACGGTAGAGGGGCGTGCGCGCCAGGGCCGCCAGATCGCGCGCGCCGCTGGCGAACATCGCCACGCGCAGCTCGTCGGTCAGCGCGCCGGCCAGCTCCAGGACGCCCTCCACGCCGCCCTGATCGGCGGCCCGCAGGAATTCGCCCGCCAGACCGCCGAGCGTGGCGCCCATCGCAATGCATTTGGCGATGTCGATGCCGTTCTTGATGCCGCCGCTGGCAAAGATGGGCAGATCGGGCGCGGCCTGCCGCACCAGCCGGATCGACACGGCCGTCGGAATGCCCCAGTCGATAAAGGCCCCGGCGACTCTGGCGTGGCGCGCCGTAGGGGCGCGGTGCATCTCCACCTGGCTCCACGACGTGCCGCCGGCTCCGGCTACGTCAATGGCCGCGACACCTGCATCGGCGAGCTGGCGCGCCGCCCGGCCCGAGAAGCCCCAGCCGACCTCTTTGGCGATGACCGGCACGGGAAGCTGCCGGCAGACCTCCTCGATGCGCGCAAGCAGGCCGGCGAAATTGCCGTCGCCCTCCGGCTGCACCGCTTCCTGCAGCGCGTTGAGGTGCAGGATGAGGGCGTCGGCCTCGATCATCTCTACCGCCCGCTGGCACTCGGCCACGCCGTAGCCGTAGTTGAGCTGGACGGCGCCGAGGTTGGCAAAGAGCAGGATGTCGGGCGCGACGTCGCGGACCTGGTAGGTAGCGGCCAGCGAGGGATCGGCCAGGGCTGCGCGCTGCG
>JAAYYY010000364.1 GCA_012515125.1 Chloroflexota bacterium | reverse complement strand
GCTGGCGACGCGGTAGAGCCCGTGGGCCACCTCAGGGGGCAGGTCGGCCTCGCCCTCGAGCTGCAGCGTCACCTCTGGCGGGGGCTGGGCGTTGGCCGCCTCGACCCGCCGGCGCAGCAGGGCGCCCGACGAAGAGCGTCGCCGAGCGGGCGCGGGCGGGCACGCGCACGGGCTCGGGCCTGCGCCTGACCGTCGGCGACGACAGCTACGAGACCCGCCACCTGGGCCTGGGCATCGTGCCGGGCTGGCCGTGGGACCCCTACGTCCTGCTCAAGAACGGTTGGCCGGCCGGCCTCCTCTTCGGCGAGTTTGTGACCTACGACCCCGACCTCTCGCTGCAAGAGATCGCGGGGCAGCCAACCTGGGAGTTCGCCGACGCGCGCCAGGCCACGGTCATCTATGGCGGGCGGGACCTGCGCCGCGTCTACGGCCTGCAGGCGACCTATGCGCCCTACGAGCTGGAGGGCCGGCTGACCTTTATCGGCAAGAGGGGTGGGCGCTACGTCCTGGTCTACGACGGCCGGCAGGTGGGGCCGGCCTTCGACGACGTCACCATCGCCTACTGCTGCGAGATCATGCTCTACTCGGCCGCCGGCGGCGAGGGGCGCTACCGCTTCTGGGGCGAGCGGGATGGGCAGCGCTACGTGGTCGAGGTGGCGGCGGCACCGTGAGCGGTGGGCAAGGCCCAGCGCCGTCAGGCCGTAACCCCGGCATCGTGCGGCGCAGGGGAGGTAGACCGTAGCCGCGCCGACGTGCCGCGGGGCAAGGCCCAGCACCGTCAGGCCGTAACCCCGGCATCGTGCCGCGCCGAGGTGCCCTGCGGCGAGGGCCGGCAGAGGAGGTAGAGCGAGCCAACCGCGAGCCCCACGATAGCGCCGCCAACCACCGCCACCATCATCCACTCCGTGATGCCCGCCAGGATGTTTCGCCGCAGCACAAAGGCCCAGTTCTGCCAGAAATGCGGCGCGCTGCGGTTGGAGATGTGCAGCTCCGGCCGGCCCGGCACCCCCACAAAGGCGAGCTGGACGGCATTGGTGAGGTAATAGGCCACGATAGCCGCGCACCAGGCTGTGAGGCTGGCCAGGGCCGAGCGCAGCCGCGCGCGTGAGACACGCACCTCGTAGAGAGCGATGGGCACGACCGGCACCAGCCAGACGCCGAGGTTCAGCATCAGCCAGTGAAGAAACCGCCCAGCAGGAAACGAAGCGAATAGAACCTGCGGTCCAGCAAGTTCATAGAGGAAGCCCAGGTAGTAAAAGTCAAAGGCCCCGAATACAGCCCCGATCGCAAGGTAGACGAGCCAACGCCGCTTCAAAAAGCCTCTCCCTATCGTGGGTGTACATCTCCGCATCGCCCGGGGTGAGCACAGGTCTGCCCCCAGCCCAGCCCGCACCAGACCCCTTCCGAGTCTACCACCGCGCCCGAGGCGTGTCAAAGGCCTTCTGCCAGGGGATGCGCGACAGGGTTTGGGAGAACAAAAGAGTTACGGGGCCACGAATTTCACGAATTTACACGAATGACCTGACTTGTCATGCTCTTTCGCACGCTACAAGCAGGCAGTGCACCGATCGTGCCTAGCCTCGGTCCGACCAGCGACAATCAGACACAGACCATTCGTGCCAATTCGTGGAATTCGTGGCCTCGTAACCCAGCCCCCTGCGCCAGGGCGGGGCTGGCTCATCAAGGTAGACGTCGCAGGAGCGCCATTCTGGTTCCGGCTTTATGTCCTCCCGAATCGAGTCGCGCACCCCTGCCAGAGGGGTGTATCCCGAAGGAGTCGGGCGCCCAGACAGTGGCCGGGCCTTTCGCGCCGCGACCATCCCCTGGGCGCGCTTGGTCTCCCTGCACGGCAAGACTAGTGTGCGCCCGGCCCTGACCTTAAGAGGGGTTGTGCGGAGCATGTAAGCCGGTTACCGACGATTCTGGGATACACCCCTGCCACTGCGCCACGCAGCCCCGATTTGCCAAAAGGCAAAGACCGGCGCCCTCCCTTGTGATATCCTGAACGGTAGAGATGGCTCGATCCGGTCTCTGCCGTACAGAGTATCGGCCTGGGGGAGGGAGCATGCCGGCCTTGCGCAAGCGCTTCGAATACCTCTTTCTATCCACGCGCGGCCTGGTCCTCGTGGCCGCGGCGCTCATCTCGCTGGTCACCGCGGTCGGCGGCACGCTCTCGGGGCCCCTGGCCGAATGGGGCGTGAGCGCCGTCACCGCACGCCTGCTCGGCCTGCAGCTCGACGCGGCCGGGCGCACGGGGCGCATCATCCTGCTCTACCACGCCATCGCCGTGGCCGTGGTGGCGATCGAGGTCTACCTGATCACCGCCGCCCTGCACCTCGGCCGGCGCTGGGCGGC
>JAAYYY010000363.1 GCA_012515125.1 Chloroflexota bacterium | reverse complement strand
GTGCCCATATCCACCGCCAGCCCGGCGACCTCGCCGACCTTGACGCTGGTGATGTCGGAAAGCATCTGCGCCGCGGCGTAGGCGGCGACCACGACGACGGCGATAGGAGGAATGACGGCGCGCGCGGGCAGGCGTGAGGGGGACGTTGTCACGGGGGCTTTCTCCTTGTTTTGTTCAGGCGGGTGGGCTGCGACCGCCGCAGTTTTGACCGGGTTGTCTGCCACCGGATAATGGATGTAGGGGCGAGTTTGAAACCCGCCCCTACCTACCGTTGCCTAGCGTAACACGACATCCGTCCAGGCGTCAATCCAGGCTTCGCGGTTGGCGTCGATTTCCTCCGGCGGCACGGTAGCGGGTTCGGCGGCCACCTGCGCGAACCGGACGAACTCCTCCGGCAGATCGGCGTTCTCGTTGACCGGATAGACGAACATGCGCAGGGGGATGTCCTCCTGGAAGCGCTCGCCGAGCAAGAAATCGACCAGCGCTCGGGCCAGCTCCGGCTGCTCCGTCCCGGCGAGGACCCCCGCAAACTCGATCTGGCGGAAGCAGGCGCCGGGGGCGGTGACGCTGGCGCTCGGCGCGTCCTCGCGCGGCGGATCGGCGAAGATAACTTCGGCCGGCGGGCTGGTGGCGTAAGAGACGACGAGGGGCCGGTCGCCGTCGCTGGCAACACTGAAGTGGCCGTAATAGGCTTCGTTCCAGTCGTTGGTCACCAGCACGTCGTTCTCCCGCAGGTCGCGCCAGTAGTCCAGGTACGTATAGTCGCCCTCCGTGCCGAACCGGTTGATCGTCGCCAGCAGGAAGGAGAGGCCGGGGCTGGAGGTCGCCGGGTTCTCGACGACCAGCAGGCCCCGGTAATCCGGCTCGGCCAGCGCCTCCAGGCTGTCCGGCGGCTCCAGCCCGTTCTCCTCGAACCAGGCGATGTCGTAGTTCAGACAGACGTCGCCATAGTCCACGGGCAGCAGGCGGTTCTCCGGGTCCAGCTCGAACTCGTCGGGGATTTCGGCCAGCAGCGGCGACTCGTAAGACTCAAAGATGCCGGCCTCCAGCGCGCGGCTGAGAAAGCTGTTGTCCACCCCGTAGAAGACGTCAGCCAGAGGGTTGTCGCCCGCCAGGATCGCCTGATTCAGCGCCGTGCCGGCGTCGCCCGAGGGCAGAATCACCAGGCGGACGTTGTGCGCCTGCTCGAACTCGGCGATCACGTCCTCGCTGGCGTCGAAGCTGTCGTGGGTCATCAACGTCAGCTCCTGTACCTCGCCGCCGGTCTCCGGCTCGGCCGGTGTTGCCGCCGGCGTCTCCTCGCCCCCGTCACAGCCTGCCACGAGCAGCAGCAGGCATAGCAGAGGTAACCAGTACTTTCGCATACGTTCACTTCTCCCTTGAGCAAAGCAGCGCCTAGCGCCGCCATTCTTTCTTCGTATGGACACAGAGCAGGTAGCCTTCCGCCAGCTCGACGGCAGCCGTCTGCGCCATCATCTCGTTGCTGATGCCGCGCGCCGGCCCAAAGACCAGCTTCTCGTCGCGCAGAGGCCAGGCCAGGCCGCGCGTCGCCCTCACGTGTGCGTCGCCGCCGAGGGGGATGAGCGAGACGGTGTCGCCCGGCTCGCCGTGCACCTCGGTGGCTCCCGGCCCCTCCAGCAGCCAGACCTGCTGGTAGCGGGTCAGAAAGCGGATGGAGCGGCCGCGCAGCGCCGGGTGCATCAGGAGCAGGACGTTCGCCAGCATCTGGTCCAGCCGCCCGCCGAGGCCGGCGAAGACCAGCACCGGCTCGTCGCTCGCGCTCGCGGCGTGCAGCAGGGCCAGCTCCAGATCGGTTTCGTCCTTGGCCGCCGGGTAGACGATGAAGCGGACGCCCTCGGCCTCCAGCGGCTCCCGTTGGGCGGGCGGGAAGGAGTCGAGGTCGCCGATGATGACGTCGGGCCGGAAGCCGGCCTGCAGGACGTGAGTGGCGCCCCCGTCGGCGGCGATGATGGCGCTGGCCTCGCGCAGGTAGGGCTGCACCCACGCTACCGAATCCAGATCGCCATTTGCGAAGATGAGCACGGCCACGATACGCTCCTTTTCACAGTGGGGCAACCCGGTGGGGGAAACAAAAAGCTACCCGGTGGGTAGCCTCGTAAGTCTGTTCCCACATCCCTACGCCGGCATTACCCGGATCAGGTTCTCAGGTCGGCGGCGACCGGCCACCCTCTCAGCCAGGCTTCCCTGGCTCCCTGTGCGTATATCTTTCGAAATGCAGAGCCATTATAGCCGGTGATTGGCGGGGGGCAAATGGCCGAAAGCCGTTAGCCATTAGCCGGGGCTAAAAGCTAACGGCTCAGAGCTAATAGCTTCCCCCTACTTGCGGACCCTACCCCGGCCCTCTATCATTGCGCCATTCAAGGAGAGCCGATGGCCGATTTCTGGGACGAGCTGAAAAAGGACCTGCAGGCGAGCTGGTTGGAGCTGCGGCTGGGCTGGCTACAGGCGTGGGCCGGCCTGTGCAACGCCCTGCGCCGGGCGCGGGGCGAGCGTGTCGATTACGTGGTGCTCCGCCTGTCAGGCCCCCTGCCGGAACGCGCCGGCCCGCCGCGCGGCTTCTTCCAGCGCCGGCTGCTGCCGCCGGAGCCGCTCAGCCTGCAGGCGCTGAACG
>JAAYYY010000362.1 GCA_012515125.1 Chloroflexota bacterium | reverse complement strand
CGTAGCCGTGAGCGTAGCCGTGAGCGTAGCCGTGAGCGTAGCCGTAATCGGCTATTGAGCGTCGGCTCTCGACTGCTACAATTTAGGGGTATTTGGGAGGCGGAAGCCCGGAGCATGGTGTGGGGCACCCGGCGGGCATGAAAGCATACCCCACACCATGGCTTTTTTTTGGAAGGCGATGACAACACGCGTACTCTACATCGAAGACGATCCCGGCAGCCAGCATCTTGTCCAGCGCATCCTCGAACGGCACGACTTCCAGGTCCACCTCGCCAGCGAGGGGCTGGCCGGAATCACCGCCGCCAGGGAGACGGCGCCACAGCTCATCCTGATGGATATCAACCTGCCCGGCATGAATGGGCGAGAAATCACCACCCGGCTGCGCGACCTGCCCAATCTCGGCAACGTGCCTATCGTCGCCCTCAGTGCGAACTCAGAACCGGGCCACCGGGAATGCGCCCTCGCAGCCGGTTGTGACGGTTTCCTGACCAAACCCATCGACGTCTATACCTTTCCCGAACAGATCGCCGCCTATTTGCGCGGCCACCGGGACGAGCTGCCCCCGGCCGAGAAAATCCAGCATCTGGAGAGCCACGCCCGCCAGGTTGTCAGGCGGCTGGAAGACAAGGTCCGCGAGCTGGAGGAGGCCAACAGGCGGCTGCGCGAGCTGGACCGGCTGAAGGCTGATTTCATCACCCTCGTCAGCCACGAGCTGCGCACGCCGCTGACCCTCATAGATGGTTACCTCTTTCTGCTCGAAGAGGAGGTTAGCTATGGGGACGGGTACGATAATATTCTGCCCATGATCAACGGCCTGCAGATCGGCGCGGAGCGGATGGGCCAGGTGATAAACGACATCATCAACATCTCCCGCATCACCGGCGGCCGTCTCGAGCTGTCGCTGGGCCCGGTCGATCTGGCTCTCCTCGTGAAACGGATCGCCGGCGACGCGGAGAGAATCCTCACCGACCGCCGCCTGGAGCTGACCTTCCGCGGGCTGGAAGAGCTGCCCCTGATCGAAGGGGACAACATCCAGCTCGGCCAGGTCTTTACGCGTATCCTCGACAACGCCATCAAGTACACGCCCGACGGTGGGCGCATCCTGATCAGCGGGCGCTGTCTGACCGATGCGGTGGACGTAGCGATTAGTGACAACGGGATCGGCATCCCCCCGGAGGAATCGGGCCGGATATTTGACCAGTTTCACGTCCTGGAGCCGCTCGAGCACCATTCGACCAGCAAATCGGCCTTTCAGGGGGGCGGGCTGGGCCTGGGGCTGTCCATCTCCCGCGGCATCGTCGAAGCGCACAACGGCCGCATCTGGGTGGACCGCTCTGACCGGGAAGCTGGATTTGAGCAGGGCAGCACCTTTCACGTGCTCCTGCCGCGCAATCAACAGGCTTAAGCCCCTTCCATTTTCTCCCCGCCCATCACCCGGTAACGCGCCGGCGCCTAGTTTAGCGCCTGGCTGACCAGTTCGGGCACGGCAGCCAGCGCGTCCGGCAGCTTCGACGGGTCGCGCCCGCCGGCCTGCGCCAGGTTCGGCCGGCCGCCGCCGCCGCCGCCGACGATGCGCGCCGCCTCGCGCACGAGGTCGCCCGCTTTGACGCCGCGCTGGATCAGGTCTTCAGTTACCGTGGCGATAAGCATCGGCTTGTCGTTGTGGATGGTGCCGAAGACGGCCACGCCAGAGCTGACCTTGTCGCGGAACCAGTCGGCCATCTCGCGCAGTTCGTCCACCCCCGCCACGTCCACCTGCGCCACCAGCAGGTTGGCCCCATCGACCTGCTGTATCCGGCCGAGCATCTCCTCGAACTGGGCGCGCGCCAGCCGGCGCTGCAGGCGTTCTATCTCTTTTTGCAGCGCCCGCTGCTCGGCCAGCAGCGCCTCGACCCGGCTCTCGACCTCTTCCGGGACGCTGTTCAGACGGGTGGCGATCCGGTCGAGCACCTGGAGCCGCTCGCTCACGTACTGCTGCGCGGCGCTCCCGGCGACCGCTTCCACCCGGCGCACGCCCGCCCCCACCGCTTCCTCGCGTGTGAAGCGGAACAGGCCGACGTCGCCGGTATTCTCGACGTGCAGGCCCCCACAAAGTTCAAAGCTGTACGGCTGGTCGCCGTCGCCAATCTTGATCGTGCGTACAGTGTCGCCGTATTTCTCGCCAAACAGGGCCATCGCGCCCTGGCTGATCGCCTCTTTCTGGCCCATGAAGGTGATCGTCACCGGCTGGTTGGCGAAGACGGCCTCGTTGACTGAGCGCTCGATCTGGGCGAGCTTCTCCGGGCTGACCGCTTCGCCGTGGGTGAAGTCGAAGCGCAGCCGGTCCGGCGCGACCAGCGAGCCGGCCTGGACTACATGTGGTCCCAGGTGGCGGCGCAGCTCGCGATGTAGAATGTGGGTCGCCGTATGGTGGCGCCGTATCTGCTGGCGCCGCTCGTCGTCCACCTGCAGGCGGGCTTCCTGCCCGACCTGCACTGTGCCTTCTACCACTTCGCCCCTGTGCACAACCAACCCGGCAACCGGCCGGCCCATCTCGTCCACGCGGACGCGCCCGCCCGTCGCCTCCACGACGATCTCGCCCGTGTCGCTCACTTCGCCGCCGGCCTCCACGTAGAATGGGGTCATCGCCGTAACGACCTCGACCCGCTGCCCGGCTTCAACCTGCCGGACGGTCTCGCCGTCGCGCAGCAGCGCTACGATCTCGCTGGTCGCCTTCGCGCCCCGATAGGGGTCATAGTTTACGCCCCCTTCCGGCAGCTTCTGCGCCACGATCAGCTCCGCCAGCAGCCGGCTGTAGACGCTGGCGCCGGTCTCATATTCCCTGAAGGCGCCGGTGCCGCTCGCCGCGGCATGGGCCTCCCGCGCCGCGACAAAGCCGGCCTCGTCCACGGTGAAGCCATGTTCCTGGGCCACGTCGCGCGTAATCTCCAGCGCCAGGCCGTAGGTGCTGTGCAGATCGAAAACCACGTCGCCGGGCACCGACCGCTCACCGCGAGCCTCCAGATCGCCCAGCACTTTTTCCAGCCGGGCCATAGCCATGTCCAGGGTGCGCGCGAACTTCTCTTCTTCCGTCGTCAGCGTGCGCAGGATCAGCTCGCGCCGGGCCCACAGCTCCGGATAGTGCGCGCCCATCTGCTCGATGTAGGTGTCGGCGACCTCGGCCAGGAACGGCGCCGTGAAGCCAATCTTGCGGCCAAAGCGCAGCGCCCGGCGAATGATCATTCGCAGCACATACTCGCCGCCCTCGCTTCCGGGTCGCACGCCGTCGGCGACGAGGAAGGTCGCCGCCCGCCCGTGGTCGGCAATGACGCGGTAAGCTGTCTGGTGCGCCGCACGCTCCGCCTCGCTGTCTCCCAGCAGCGCCTGAATACGGTCCATCGCCGGGGCAAAGAGATCGGTGCGGTAGTTCACCGGCTCCTGCTGCTGGACGCTGGTGATCCGCTCCAGCCCCATGCCGGTGTCCACGCCGGGGCGCGGCAGTGGCGTGCGGTTGCCCGCCTCGTCCTGGTCATACTGCATGAAGACCAGGTTCCAGACCTCCAGCCAGCGGTTGCAGCCGTTGTCCAGGGCGACGCTACAGTTCTCTTCACCGCAGTCGCAAGCTTCCGGGCCCCAGTCGTAATGGATTTCGCTCGTCGGCCCGCAGGGGCCGACCTCGCCCATCATCCAGAAATTCGTCTTGTCGCCCATGCGCAGCACGCGGCCCGGATCGACGCCGATCTCGTCCACCCAGATGTGGTAGGCGTCGTCGTCGCTCTCGTGGACTG
>JAAYYY010000361.1 GCA_012515125.1 Chloroflexota bacterium | reverse complement strand
GGATCAACGCCGTGCCGATCCCCTGATTGCGCGCCTGTTCGGCGACCATCAGATCGGCTATTTCGGCAATGGTGTCAGTATAGCTGATGAGCTGGGCAGTGGCGACGGGCCTTTCGTGCGCGCCTCGCACCGCCAGAACGTGGAGGAGCCGTCCCTTCTCCTGCTGGTGCACGCTGCTCATAAAGCGCGCGACGAACTCCTCCAGTGGCTCCTCCGGAAAGCAGGCCCGGTGCAGGGCGCGTACGTCAGCCCGGATCGCCAGCCGGAAATGTACAGATGGAAGATGAAAATCCGGAGGGCGCAGTAGCTCAGGGTCAGGTGTTCGAGAGAAGTTCAATCGGCGAGCGCGAGATCTAGATAGGGCAGGCTGGCGCTGACCACGTCGCGGTCAGACATTTCCAGCGTTAAGAGCGGCGGAGCCGGCAGTGCCCGGAGCTGGGCGAGAACCAGGGAATAGTCGATGATCCCTTCGCCCAACGGCGCGTGATTATCGAGCCGGCCGTCGGTGTTGTTCAGGTGACAGAGCGAGAGGTAGGGCGCCAGGACTTCAATCCAGTGGCTGATCGGCAGCTCCGAATAGAGGGTGGCGTGGGCCACGTCCAGGCAGGCGCGCATGTAGGGATTGTCTACCTCCTCAATCACGTCCCGCAGGATGGCCGGATCGGGCGCCCACATATTTTCCAGCAGCACGTAGATCCCGCGCTCCGCCGCCTCGGCCGCAAAGGGACGCCAGAAGGCGACCTGGCGTTCGTGCCAGCCAATCTGGTAGTTGGGCAGCTTCCACCCGCCCATATAGTTGGCGTGGAACACAAGGTAGTCGCCGCCGAGCTGGCTGGCGATCTCCAGGCCCTGCCGGTAGCGGCGCAGCGTCAGCGCGACGACCTCCGGATCGAGACTGGCGGAGACCATATCATAGAACGCGCCGTGAAAGCCGAGAATGCCGGAGTAACCCTTAAGAGCCGCCGCGTACGCGGCAATGGCCTCGTCTATCTGCCCGTTGGAGCTGAGCAGCGTAGGCTCGGAAAACATGTGCAGCTCAAGGCCCCCCTGCAATCGCTCTGCCTGCGGGCGGTAAAAGGTGATGTCGTCAAGGTTGTAAGTGGCGTAAAGGATACGATCCATGCTCGTCGATTTGCTAAAAGTTAACGCTATTGCTGCAATGCTGCAAACCGGATCTGTTCGCGCATTGGCTCCCGTTTCCTGCTCCCGCTCACCCTCCCAGAAGAGCGAACACAAAAAGCCTTGCTAATCGCAAGGCTTCTTGTGGGAAGAGGAGAAAAAAGGAGGAGTCTGGTTTTCTATTCGCGGAGACCTCGAAACCGTTCAAGGTACAGACCATCGGGTCATTCCGCTCGTATTGTTCAAGTTCCCTGCGAATCTACGGATAGTTTAGTGGCAAATGGCATTGGCGGCTGGCAACTTTGTTACAATCGTAGTGTATAGCAGATTACACCCGCGCCCGGAGAAGGAGAGAAGTGGACCGGCGCTGCCCGTATTGTGACCAGCTCGTATTGCCAGACGACGCCGTCTGCTGGCAATGTGGTCGCGCGTTGGTCGATGGGATTGACAGGACAACAACGCGCGAGCTCTGGCAGGAGGCCGGCCGGCAGTTACAGCTATCGCCTCGCCTGTTCTATGGCGGGCTGACGCTGCTGCTCGTCGTGGCGGCGCTGCTCCTGACCGCATATCTCGGGCGCCAGCCACGCCTGCAGGCGGAGAAGACCGACCTGCCCGCCGGATGGGCCTGGTTCCGGAACAGCCACAACGATTTCATTCTCTTTTTGCCTGAGACCTGGGAGCTTCTGGATCCCGGAACCGGAGACCGGCAGGCCGCCATGGACCGGCTGGTGGCAAGTGAGGTCGAGCTACACCGCAGTTATGAGCCGCTCGGCCTGCTGGACAACGAGCTGCAGACAATCTTCTACGCCACCGGGCCGATTCCGGGCGCCGCCGGCGTGGAAGGACTTCTGCTGGTGGGTAGCAGCCGGCCCCTGAACCAGTTGTCGCCGGCCGAGCTACAGTCGGTAGCGGCGGCGGGGGCTGCACAGCTTGGCCTGACCCTGGAGGAGGCGCAGGAGAGCGAGGAAGGCGGCCAGAGTCGCGTCCTGCTGACCGTAACCAGGGATACGGACGCGGGCGCCCTCCGCTGCCAGCAGCATCTTTATCCCGGCGTCCAGGAATTGCTGCTGGTAGCGGCCTGCGCCCCGCCTGAGAGCCGCCCGCAACAGACCCTGGCGGATATCCTCGGCAGCTTCCAGCGCCTGTCCCCCTGAGAGGTTACCTTGACGCGTTCTACCCGCACCAGTACAATCGCCACCATGTCCAAGGAAGAGCGTGTTCCCCTGAATAAACGCGAGTTCAATTACGGCGGGCAGGCCGTCATCGAAGGAGTAATGATGCGCGGCTCGCGCGCGCTGGCCGTGGCCGTCCGCGACCCGCAGGGCCGCATTGTCGTGCACACCGAGCCGCTCGACGCGCGCATTTACGGCGGTCGCCTGGCGCGCATCCCGTTCGTGCGCGGGCTGACCCTGCTCTGGGACGCGCTCGGACTGGGGGTGAAGAGCCTGATGTTCTCTGCCAACGTGGCCCTGGCCGAAGAAGGCGAGGACGAGGCGCAGAACGTGTTTGACAGCCCGGCCCAGTGGGGCATGGTCCTTTTTTCGCTGGCCGTCTCGATCTTGCTCTTCTTCCTTTTCCCTGCCTTCGTCGGCGACGTCGTCGCTCGCTGGCTGGTCACAGGCCCCGCGCCGGTGCTGAGCAACCTGATCGAGGGCGTGATCCGTCTCCTGCTGCTCATCGGCTACATCTGGGCCATCGGCCAGATGGCCGACGTGCGCCGCCTGTTTGGATACCACGGCGCCGAGCACAAGACGATCAACGCCTACGAGGCGGGCGCGCCCCTCACGCCGCGCAGCGTCGCCGAATTCTCGCTGCAGCACCCGCGCTGCGGGACAGCCTTCTTGCTGACCGTCGTCGTCATCTCAATCCTGGTCTATTCACTGCTGCCGCCACTCTCATTGCCGGTGCGGCTGCTTTCTCGTGTCCTGCTGCTGCCGCTGATTGCCGGGATTGCCTATGAATTCATCCGCTTCTCGGCGCGCCACCAGGGCAACCCGCTGATCCGCCTGCTGTCCAGGCCAAACCTGGCCATGCAGCGGCTGACCACACGCGAGCCGGATTCGACCATGCTGGCCGTCGCCATCCAGGCGCTGGAGCACGTGCTGGCTTACGAGGCGAGCACGGCCCCGGTGGTCACCGGCGACGTGCTGGCCGACGATCTCGACGCCGCTCTACCGGCGTAGAGAGATCTTCATGATTCTGTGAGCCACGCTAGTCATCCCACTAGCCATTGCAATGCGAGGGAAAACAGATGAAGAATAAAGTCGCTCTCTATGGAGCCGGCAACGTGGGTGCGACGACGGCCCACTGGCTGGCGCAAATGGAAATCGCTGATCTTGTCCTGTTTGACATTTTTGGGCAGATCGGCGCCGGCAAGGCCCTGGACCTGTATGAGTCTGGCCCGGCGCTGGGTTTCGACGGGCGAATCACGGGCAGCAACGACCCCGCTATCATCGAAGGCGCGGACGTTGTCGTGGTGACGGCCGGCGTGCCCCGGCGCAAAGATCCCGAGACGGGCAAGTTCCCCAGCCGCGACGAGCTGGTCAAGATTAACCAGGAAGTCATGGAGGTCGTGGCCGAGAATATTAAGAAGTACGCGCCGGACAGCATCGTGGTCCTCGTCACAAACCCGCTGGACGCGATGGCCCACGTGATGCTGCGCAAGACTGGCTTCGAGCCACGGCGGGTTATCGGCCAGGCCGGCGCGCTGGACACGGCCCGCTACAAGACCTTTATCGCCGACGAGCTGGGCGTCAGCGTCGAGGACGTGCACGGCATCGTGCTGGGTGGCCATGGCGATACGATGGTTCCCCTGCCCCGCCTGACATCGGTCGCCGGCATCCCAGTCACCGAGCTGATCAGCCAGGAGAAGCTGGATGCAATCATCGAGCGCACGCGCAAGGGGGGCGGCGAGATCGTCGGCCTGCTCGGCTATAGCGGCTACTACGCCCCGGCAGCGGGTACGGCGATCATGGTCGAGTCGATCCTGAAGGACAAGAAGCGCGTCATCCCCAGCGCTATCTACACGCAGGGGGAGTACGGCTACCACGACCTGTTCATCGGCCTGCCTGCCGTACTCGGCCGGAATGGCGTGGAACGGGTCATCGAATTTGAGCTGACCGCCGAAGAGCGGGCCATGCTCGACCACTCGGCCGAAGCTGTCCGCTCTGTCGTCGCCGTGCTCGGCTACGATTAGGCGCCGGTCCTGCAAAAGAGAAAGGCCCTCGCCGCAATAACGGCGAGGGCTTTTTTGTTGGGTCTACGGCTTTCCTTCCGGCGGGCGGCCGACCCGTTTGGCCATCCAGATGTCGGGCTTGCCCCAGCCATTGGCATCGGGGATGACGCCCACGATGGCATAACCTAATTTCTGGTAGAACTCGAAAGGATGGCGACGCCGGTTCTGGATCTGCGCCAGATGGACGAGAGGGTCGGGGTAGAGATCGACGCCCGCCAGAGAAGTCATCCCGCTAACGTCGTCGCTGCCGAGGTAGATAGTGAGGCCGCCGCGCTCACGTACCTGCTCCTCCAGGTCGGCGACCAGCGCCCGGCCGACGCCCTGCCCCTGCACCGCCGGATCGACGACAAGCGGATGCAGCTCCCAGGCATGCCCGTCATACTCGGGAATGGCGCCAATCCAGCCCACGACGTTGCCCCGGTCGTCCACGGCGACCCGGCAGATGCGCTCCTCGTCCAGCGCTTCGTGCACTTCTTCCAGCGCGTCGTCCATATCCGACCAGGAATCGGGCCAGTTGTGCCTGAACCCCTCGACAAGCAGCGCAGCCGCCTGCCGGACGCGCGCCTTATGGTGTAGTCGCAGATCGACAATCCTCACGATACTGCCTCCAGCTCGGCCATCAGCTCGTCGAAACGCGCCAGCACCGCGCCCTCAGTGGGCGGCAGGTTCGCGGCGATATCCAGCAGCAGCGGCTCGTCCCAATGCGGTCGCCACGTCTCCGGCGGCGGCACGTAATGGCGCGACAGAGCGTGGATGCGGCCCAGCGCCTCGCCGTAGCGTTCAAAGAAGGCCGGCCCCCAGATGTCACCGCGCGGCGGCCCGCCGGGCGCGCGCTCGAAGGTGGTGGCAAGGAACTGCTCGCCGTGCCCATCGGGAATGAGCTCTACCAGCTGACCGTGCTCGGACAAAATGGCCCGGCTGGCTGCAGCGCCGCCGTCGGCAAGATAGTTAATCCAGGCGACCTCGCCCTGGATCAGGGGGATGGTGCGGCGCGCGCTGTGACCAATACGCAGAATGAAACCGGCTCCATCGCGCTCGAACTCGTAGATAAAGCTCTCGAAACCGCCCAGATCTACCAGCCGCTCCGTTTCCACCCCAAACCTGCGCCCTGCCTCCGCCAGAATCCCCTCGTTAAAACGCCTCTTGATGCGCGGTTCCACGTTTGCTTCCTTTCTCCCCAGCCCTGCAGGCTTACTCCAGCGGCAGCGGCGGCTGCCACACCGCCGGCAGACTTTCGACCTCCATACGCGTGATCCATTTTACCCACGCATAGCCCCGGCGTCCCGGAGCGACAAGCCGCATCGGCGCCCCGTGCCCGTGAGTGAGCGGAGCGCCGGCTACGCCCGTCGCCAGGAGCCAGCGGCGCGCATCTTCAAGATCATAGCGCCGCCAGTAACCTGTGACGCTCTCCACGCGCAGACTTCGCGCCCCCTCTCGCAGGCCGGATTCCGCCAGCAGGGTTTCGAGCGGCACGCCCTGCCATTCCTGCGTCGTGTACCAACCGCCGGTACAGTCGAGGGTCGCCGTGACCTTCGCTGTAGCCCGCTCCAGCACGGCGGCGTAGCTCAGGCGCAGGGGCCGCTCGACCAGCCCCGAAAGCTCCAGCCGCCAGCTTTCCAGGTCCAGGGGATCGGGCCGGTCGTTGATCCAGCTCACGCGCGGGAAGAAGCCGCCGAAGCTGCCCATTTCGTAGGAGCCGGTGAAGCGACGCCTGCGCTGCCAGCTCCGCAGCGCCAGCCAGACGAGCGAGCCGCCCAGAGCCAGCGAGCCGCCTCGCAGGAAGGCGCGCCTGTCGCGGCTTTCAGGTCGCCGCACGATCCAGCGGCGCCGCCAGGCGTGCCAGGCCATCAGGGCCAACAGAGGTACCGCCACGTAGATGTGCAGCGAGACCAGGCTGAAGCCGCCGAGCGTGCGGTAGCCGGCGAACGTCCAGGCAATGCCCAATAGAAGTACCAGCAGGAGAAGGAACAACATGAACAGGAAGGCGGCCCGCTCGCCGCGCCAGCGCACGCCGCGGCTCGCCACGTTCCAGATAATGGCGCCCTTCCACAGCAGCACGAGGGCGATCGCGTAGGCGCCAATGCCGTGCAGCCAGAGCAGCCAGGCGCGCCCGCCCGTGCCACTGGTGAAGCCCAGATAGCCCGTTAGCGCCTGCAGCAGCAGCAGGAGGAGCAACGTCAGGTTGGCCCACGGGAAGCGCATGGTACAATTACCGGGTGTCCGTCACACATTCTAGTTGAGTTATGCCACACATCCTTTTCATCTGCACTGCGAACATCTGCCGCTCACCCGTTGCCGAGGGACTGCTGCGCAAGCGACTTGATGAGGATGGGCTGGTTAGCTGGGAGGTCAGCTCGGCGGGTACGTGGGCGCAGCTGCGGCGGGGGGCCGCCACTACCAGTGTCCAGCTCATGGCGGAGCGCGGCATCGACATCAGCAACCACCGGGCCCGCGAGGTCACAGCCGAGCTGCTGGCCGATGCCGACCTCATTCTCTGCATGGAAGCAGGCCACGCCGAGGCCCTGCGCGTGGAGTTCCCCGAAGCCAGAGAGCGTATCCACGTGCTCAGCGAGATGGCCGGGAGCAACCACAACGTCGAAGACCCTTACGGCGGTCCCTACCAGGGCTACGTCAAGATGGTGGACGAGCTAAGCGAGCTGATCGACGCGGGGCTGCCGCGCATTATTGGGCTGGCCGGCCGGAATGCCTACAACAAGAGGCAGAGGGAGGAGTAGCGCGCCCTACCAGCCGGCGATAAACGGCTCCCACTCGGCCCTGCTTTCCAGATGGCGTCCAAAACGATAGGCAGCCGAGCTGCTCGGCTCGTACGGCGGGCGGAGCAGCTGCATGTTGGCCTGTTCGGGGGTGCGCCCACCCTTCCGGCGGTTGCAGGCCGAACAGGCGGCGACGAGGTTTGTCCAGCTATGGGCGCCGCCAGCATGGCGGGGTACAACATGGTCGATGGTCAGCTGGTGGCTTGGGCGCCCGCAATACTGGCAGGTGTAGTTATCGCGACGCAGCACCTCTCGCTTGCTCAGGGCCACGCGCGGTCGAGGACGCTGGATCATGTGCTGCAATTTGATGATCGAGGGCAGGTCAAACTCGGCGGTAGCGCTGCGGATTTTGCCACGTCCGTTGAGAATCAGCTCCGCCTTGCCCGTCATCAAGAGGGCGAGCGCCCGCTTCATATTGCAGACATGAAGCGGCTCAAAGTTAATATTGAGAATGAGTACTGGTTCTTCCAGTAGGCTCTTACTCATAAGATTCGTCACGAAAAGTGCGAGCCGTCAAATTGTCGGCAGTCGGGGAACATCCCCGACAACGCCGTCAGTTTAATGATTTTTCGCCAGTCGTCAAACATACTGATCTGGCGTTTAAACTATGATCGAAGGAGCAGAAGGCAGCGATGGAACGAGAAGCGCTGGTCGGCTATCTGGACAATTATCTGCGTATAGATGAGATTCAGGATTACGGCCCGCAGGGTCTGCAGGTCGAGAGCGACAACCGGGCCATCACGCGGATTGCGCTGGCGGTGGATACGGCGCCGCCCATCGTCGAGGAGGCCGCCGCGTGGGGGGCAGACATGCTCCTGGTCCACCACGGCATCTTCTGGGGCCAGACGGAACGCATCGCCGGCCCGCTCGGCGCGCGCGTGCGTCTGCTGCTGCGGCACAACATCAACCTCTACGCCGCCCACCTGGCTCTGGATGCCCACCCGGAAGTGGGCAACAACGCCGAGCTGGCCCGGCTCCTGGGTATCACGGCGGAAGGATGGTGGTGCGCCCCCAGAGGGACGCCCATCGGCGTGCTGGGCGCCGTCACCCCGGGCACCAGCCGGGAAGAGCTGGTCGCCCGCGTGGTGCAGCTCCTTAATACCGAGCCGGTCGTCCTGCCCCACGGGCCGGATTGGCCGGAGCGTGTGGCGATCGTCTCCGGCAGTGCCGCTGGCCATACCGGCGAAGCGGCTGCCATGGGAGCCGACACCCTGATTACCGGCGAGACCTCCCATTCCCACTACTGGGCGGCCAGCGATCATGCCATGAACGTCATCTTTGCCGGCCATTACGCCACGGAGACGGTCGGCGTGCAGGCCCTCGGTCGCCATCTGGCAGAGAGATTCGGTGTTGAGGTAAAATTCTTGGACTTCCCCACCAAGATGTAAGCGGAAGGGGTCTGGCGGCAGGCTGCGCCGGCAGCCGGCCGTCGAAACAAGGAGAAAGGGAATGAGCACACGCGACAACGATTCCAACATCGGCTGGATTGCCGACGAGCTGAAGCACCTGCACGAGGCAGGCCTCTACAACCACATCCGCACCATCGAATCGCCGATGGACGCCTGGGTACAGATTGACGGGCGCCGCCTGCTCAATTTCTGCGCCAACAACTACCTGGGCCTCGCCAACCACCCGCGCGTGCGCGAGGCGGCGAAAAACGCTATCGACAGAATGGGCATTGGGCCCGGCGCCGTCCGTTCGATTGCCGGTACGATGACCCTGCACGAGGAGCTGGAAGAGAAGCTGGCCCGGTTCAAGCGGGCCGACGCCTGCATTACGTTTCAGAGCGGCTTCACCGCCAATCTGGGCACCATTCCGGCGCTGGTCGGGCGCGGCGACGTCATCTTCAGCGACGAGCTGAACCACGCCAGCATCATCGACGGCTGCCGTCTCAGCCGCGCCGAGGTCGTGCGCTATAAGCATAACGACGTGGACGACCTGCGCCGCCAGATCGAAGCGGTGACCGACTATAGCCGCCGGCTGATCATCACCGACGGCGTTTTCAGCATGGACGGCGACATTGCCCCGTTGGATAGGATAGCCGACGTCGCCGAGGAGTATGGCATCATGCTCATGGTTGACGACGCCCATGGCGAAGGGGTTCTCGGCGAGGGCGGGCGCGGTATCGTCGATCACTTTGGCCTGCACGGCCGGGTGGACGTGGAGGTCGGCACGTTGAGCAAGGCCTTTGGCGTTGTGGGCGGCATGGTGGCGGGCAAGCAGATTATCGTCGAATGGCTGCGACAGCGCGGGCGCCCCTTCCTCTTCTCCAGCGCCATGACCGTGCCCGATGTCGCCGCCTGCATCGAGGCCGTGGACATCCTGCAGGAATCGACCGACCTGGTGGACCGGCTCTGGGCCAACGCCGACGTGTTCCGTCAGGGCATCAAGGAGATGGGCTTCGACACGGGCCACAGCGAGACGCCTATCGTCCCCGTGATGCTCGGCGAGGCGCCCCTGGCCCAGCAATTCAGCCGGCAGCTATTCGAGAAGGGCGTCTTTGCCATGGCTATCGGCTATCCGACCGTGCCGCAGGGCAAGGCGCGTATCCGTGTGATGAACAGCGCCGCGCACAGCGCCGACGACATCGAGCAGGCGCTGGAGATTTTCGGCGAAGTTGGGCGCAACCTGAACGTGATCTAGGTCCGCAGCAGTCACCCGCAGAGGGGCGGTCTGCCGCCCCTTTTTTATTCCGCCCAGGCCAGCCCGGTAGACCGCGCCCGTTCCGTATAGGCCCCGATCTGCTCCGCGCAGACGCCGTACATGCTCTCGCCGTGAGCCAGGTGGCGCTGCTGGTAGATGCGGAACCAGTCAACCGTGGCGGCAACGGCCTCCTCCCAATCGTAAAGCGCGTGCCAGCCCAGGCGATTAGCTGCTTTGTCCCAGCTCAGCCGCAGCAGCGTCGCCTCCTTTTCGGCCTGCGCCTGCGCAGGCTGTTCCCAACTCCCGCCACCCCACAGGGCCAGCGCCTTCTCCACGACCTGTTGGGCCGTCACCGCCTGGATATCTCGCGGCGCGAAATTCCACGCCTCGGCGTAGGCATGGCCCTCGCGCAGCAGCTTTGCGCCCAGCCAGAGGTAGGCGCTGAGCGACTCCAGGACGTGCTGCCAGGGGCGCACAAACGCCGGATTGCGCACGCAGACCGGCTCGCCTGCCAGCAGCGCCCGCATCGTGTCCGGCAGCAGCCGGTCGGCGGCGAAATCGCCCCCGCCGATGACGTTGCCGGCCCGCGCCGAGGCGACCGCCGGCCCGCCGTCCTCGAAGAAGCTGCGCCGGTAGGAGGCAATCGCCAGCTCGGCCATCGCCTTGCTGGCGCTGTAAGGATCGTGCCCGCCCAGCCGGTCGTTCTCCCGGTAGCCCCAGAGCCAGTTGCGCTCTTCGTAGACCTTGTCGGTGGTTACACAGACGACGGCCTCCACGCTCGCGCTCTGCCGGACGGCCTCCAGCAGGTTGACCGTGCCGCCGGCGTTGGTGTCGAAGGTCATTTTCGGCTCGCGGTAGGCTGCCAGCACCAGCGGTTGCGCCGCCAGATGAAAGACAAGGCGCGGGCGGAAGCGGCTGATCGCATCGGCGAGCGCGTCGTGGTCGCGTACGTCGCCGGTTACTCCTTCGATCTGCCCGCCCAGCCGGCAGACCTCAAAATTAGCCGGCACCGTCGGCGGCTGAGGCAGGCTGAAGCCGGCCACGTCGGCGCCCAGCTCTTTCAGCCAGATCGCCAGCCAGGAACCCTTGAAGCCTGTGTGACCGGTGACCAGCACCGGCAGGCCGGCGTAGACATCGGCAAAGGGCATCAGCTTACACCGTAAAGGTCTGCCCCAGTTGGGGCACGTGTACGTTTTCCAGTCCCTCGCGCATGAGCTGTCCGGCAAAGGAGAGCGACGTGACTTCCTCGCCATGTACAATGAAGGTCTGGCGCGGTTTACGCGTGAAGTGCCCTACCCAGTCGAGCAGCTCAGAGCGGTCGGCGTGGGCGCTGAAGCCGTTGATCGTCACCACCTCCGCGCGCAGATCATATTCCTCGCCAAAGATGCGCACGCGCGGCTGCTTCTCCACCAGCCGCCGGCCCAGCGTGTTCGGCGCCTGCCAGCCGACAATCAGGATGGTATTGCGCGAATCCTCCACGTTGTTCTTCAGGTGGTGCAGGATACGGCCGTTCTCGGCCATGCCGCTGGCGCTGATGATGATCGCCGGCTCGCGCAGGAAGTTCAGCTCCTTCGACTGGTTGACGCTGCGCGTGTAGGTCAGCATGTCAAAGCCGAACGGGTCGCCCTGCTCCAGCATGAACGCGCCCAGCTCTTCGTCGTACGCTTCCGGGTGCAGGCGGTAGATGCCGGTTGCGTCGATAGCCATCGGACTATCCACGTAGACGCCCATGTTGGGTGGGATGCTGCGCCGATTCACCAGCTCGTGCAGCCGGTAGACCAGCTCCTGCGTCCGGCCGACGGCAAAGGACGGAATGATAATCTTGCCGCCCCGTTTATAGGTGGCGTTAACCACGCTCCGCAGCTTATCGTCCAGCGCGTCTGTCGCCTCGTGCTCCCGGTCGCCATAGGTGCTCTCGATGAGCAGGACGTCGGCCTCCTCTACGTAGGTGGGATCGCGCAGAATGGGTCGATCCGGCCGGCCGAGGTCGCCGCTGAAGACGACGCGCACTGTGCGCCCCTGCTCCTCGTCTTCGATGTCCAAGGCGACGATGGCCGAGCCGAGAATGTGGCCCGCATCGTAAAAGGTCAGCCAGACGCCGGGCATGATCTGGCGCCTGCGGTTGTAACTGGTGCCCACAAAATAATCCAGGCTGCGCACCGCATCTTCCACCGTGTAGATCGGTTCGACCAGCGCTTCGCCGCGTTTCTTATTCTTCTTGTTCAGGTATTCCGCGTCCGACGCCATGATCTCGGCGCTATCGTGCAGCATCACCGAACAGAGATCGCGTGTGGCATACGTGCAGTAGATGTCGCCGTCGAAGCCACTCTTGACCAGATTGGGGATGTTGGCGCTATGGTCAATATGGGCGTGCGACAGCACCATGACGTCTACCCTGGCGGCATCGTATGGAAGCTGGCGATTCCTCCGGTAGCTTTCCTGCCGCGAGCCCTGGTAGAAGCCGCAGTCCAGCAGGATCTGCTTGCCGTTAACGTGGAGCAGATGTTGCGAGCCGGTTACGGTCCGTACCGCGCCATGAAAGGTGATCTCCATCGTCCTGCCTCCTTCTTGTGCGTCTGTCAGTCTTGTTGCCAGAGGAGCGACAGAATCTCGTCGCCGTAGGTGCTGGCGCGCCAGGGGCCGAGGATCCCGTTAAGCTCTTCTCTGCTCGTGGGGTTCTTGCGGGCCAGGGCCCACAACGCGTCGCGGCTGAGGATCACGTCCGATTCCACGCCGCGTTCCGCGCCTTTCTCTTTGCGCCAGTTGCGCAATAGCTCATAGCGATCCAGTACGTCCTGGGGCAGGCGCGGCTTCCGGCTCGGACGGCGTGGCGCCCTGGCGCCGCGATTCTCGCGGACGATCCGCAGAATGTCGCGCCCGTAACGCTGGATCTGCCCGGACGACATACCGGGGATGCGCGCCAGATCATCCCTGTGCACCGGCGCTTCCCGGGCGATCTCCACGAGCGTGCGATCCTGCAGGATCTTGAAGTGTGGTTTATTGCGCCGCATCGCCTCCCGGTCGCGGTAGATCGCCAGCGCCCGCAGTATCGCCTTTCCCTGCGGAGACAGCGTGCGAATCCCGTTCATCGTCCAGAAGCTATCCGGATCGAAGGTCAGGGAAGCCGGCGCGACCCGCGTCTGCTCGGCGAAAATCTCGAGGGCCTCTTTCATACGGCCCGCTGCCTCCAGCTCCTGCGCCAGCTTATCGCGCAGCGCCAGCAGAAAATGGGTGTCCGCCTGAGCGTAGGCGAGCGCGGCCTGCGACAGGGGCCGCTCGCACCAGTTCGAGCGCTGGAAGCGCTTGTCCAGGTGTACGTCGAAATAGGTCTCCAGGATGTTGGCCAGCCCAACGCGGTTGATCCCCAGAATGCGCGCCGCCCACATCGTGTCAAACAGGTTGTTTAGCTCCCACCCAAACTGGCGCTTGACGAGCATCAGGTCATACTCGGCAGCGTGGAAGACCTTTTCCACGTCCGGCCGGGCGAAAAGCTCTCCCAGCGGCGCGAGATCGATGGGCGCCAGCGGGTCGATGATGTAATCCTGCCCGGGAATGGAAAGCTGGATGAGGCAGACTTCCTCGTGATAAGCATACAGGCTGTTGGCTTCGAGGTCGAGGGCGAGCCGGGGCTGTTCCTGCAGCCGTGCCAGACATTGCGCCCAGGCCGCCGCACTGGCGATGAGCTGGTGTGGGGGAAGGTCGGGTCCAGAAGCAGCCTGACGTTGTTTTGGTCTACTCATACACTCGGATAATGCCGGGCGAGTCCGGCGGTCGTCTACGCTCCAGCCGATTGTAACAGCCTCCCCGCAGCGTACAAAGATCGACTTTTCGCCCGTGCGGGGCATTGGATACAATGAGCCAGATGAGCGCAGCCGTCCAGATCGAACCCATTCGCCTCCGCCACATCCCGGCCGTCACGCGGATGGTCTATGCCAACATGATTGGCGTGGACGTAGACTTCACCCGGCTGACCGGCACTCCGTGGCGGCGCGCCTTCAGTTATCTGGTTGTGCCCCTCTATCTGCTGACGGCCGGTAAGGGCTTTCTGGCCCGTCACCAATCGAAGATTGCCGGCTGCGGCTATTATCACCTGCGACAGCTCAGCGGCTTTGTCTTTAACGTGAGCGTCAACGCGGCACACCGCAGGCAGGGCGTCGCCACACAGCTCATGCACTACCTGCAGCAGCAGATCGCCGGCGCCGGGCTATCCTGGGTGGCGCTGCACGTCGATCGCGACAACGCACCCGCCCAGGCGCTGTACCAGCGGCTCGGCTACCGGCCTTACCACCCGTACTATCTGCGCCTGCCTGCAATCAGCCTCACGAGGAAAGCCTATCACGGCCAGACGCTGGAGCCGCTGCCCCGCCGCACCGGCAGCCGGCGTTTTCTCGCCTACCTGCACGGCGAGCGCGAAGCGGGCGACCCGTGGGCGGCAGCCGTGGTGCGCGCCGACTACAGCGAGTTGATTCCCAGTGGTGGTCACTTCTGGAGCGTGCAGCGGGAGGGGAAAGTGGTGGGCGCGCTCTGGATGGGCGATGCCGGCGATACGCGCCAGGCGATGGTGGCGCTCGCGCCGCTCTGGTGGGATCGATCCGACCTATACGAAGCCATCTTTCAGGGGATTGTGGCGACCGGCAACCGCCAGGCGCAGCGTAACGGGCTTGAGCTTTATCTCGGCAGCAGCGCGCACTACGAGGCGACGCTCGACTTCTGGCGGCAGCTCGGTTTTGTCGCGCAGCGCCGGGCGCGCATCCTCATGCTGAAATCGCTGAAAGACGAAGGCGGCTGAAGGCTACGCCCCCACGTTGTCGCGGTACCACTCCCAGAAGCGGGTTACGCCTTCTTCGACCGAAATCTGCGGATTGTAGTCCAGCAGCGCGCGGGCCTTGCCGATGTCGGCATAGGTACGCAATACGTCGGCGGCAAGCTTGGGCGCCGGACGCAGACGCGCTTTGCGGCCCGCCAGCGACTCCATGATGCTGACAAAGTCGCCGAGGCGCACCAGCTCGCCGCGCCCCAGGTTGATCACCTCGTAGCCCAGCGGGCGATCGACGGCGGCGACCACGCCGTTGGTGATGTCGTCCACGAAGGTCCAGTCGCGGTACATCTCCCCGCCCTCGTACAGGGGAATCTCCACCCCTTTGGTGATGCTGTCGGCAACCAGATAAGCCATCATATCAGGCCGGCCGTTGGGTCCGTAGACGGTAAAGAAGCGGACGGCCGTAAAGTTCAGGCCAAAGAGGTGGTGGTAGGTGTAGCCCAGGATCTCGGCGGCGCGCTTGGCGGCGGCGTAGGGCTGCAGAGGCCGGTCGCAGCTATCACTTTCCACAAAGGGGATCTGTTTGGTGTCGCCATAAACCGACGACGTGGAGGCGAAGACGAAGTTGCCCACGCCGGCGGCGCGCGCGGCGTCCATCAGGTGCTGCGTGCCGATGTAGTCAACCTCGACATAGAGGTCCGGGTGGGCCACGGCATTGCGCACGCCGGCCATGGCGGCGAGATGGGCCACGGCGTCGAACTGCTCGCGCGCGAACAGGTCAAACATGCCCTGGCGGTCGCGGATGTCGGCTTCGACCATGCAGAAGTTGGGGTAGCGTTCCAGCCGGCGCTGGTTGGCCCGCTTGCGGCGCGGATCGTAATAATCGTTGAAATTGTCGAGGCCGACGACCTCGTCGCCTCGCTGGCTCAGCTTCTCGGCCAGGTGGCTGCCAATGAACCCGGCTGCGCCCGTTACAAGTACTTTCACCTGTTATTCTCCTGTTCGGCCGGCCGGATATCCTGGATCATCAGCTCGAGGTTTCGGCTGCCGTTCCACTCGTTGCTGCTCAACGAATAGACGACGTCGACGCGCTCCGGCATGGCCGCGGCCCACTCCCCCTGGCGGAAGGCGATGCCCTGGATGCGACGCCAGCCATCGCTGAGATCCAGCTTCAGGTGCGCCCCATCCTGGCCCACCGCCCGGTGGCTATAGACCTGCAGATTCCGGCTCATGAACCTTGGCGCGGCGTTGCTCTGGCCCGTGGGCTCCAACTGCTCCAGGAGGCCGAAAAGAGCCCAGTCGATATCAACTAGCTGCAGCTCGGCGTCTATGTCCAGCTTGGGCCGGAGGTCTTTTTCGCGCAGCTCTTCTTCGGCTATAGCCCACAGCCGCTCGGTAAACTCCGGCAGATGCTCGTTGCGGATGGTGAAGCCGGCCGCCTGGGCATGACCGCCATGCCGTTCTAGCAGATCGGCTACTTCGTCGAGCGCCCGCGTGATGTGAAATTCGGGAATGGAGCGGCAGGAACCCCGGCTTTCCGTTTCGCCCTGCTCCATGACGATGGCGGGACGGTAATACTTCTCGGCCAGGCGGCTGGCAACGAGGCCGACAACCCCCGCGACGAAGTCGGAGCCGCCGGCAATGAGGATCGGCGCCCCGCCGGCAATCATCGTTTCGGCCTGCTCGCTGAGCTGCTGGGTCAGCGTTCGCCGCTGCTGGTTCAAACGGTTCAGATCGTGGGCAAACCGCTCGGCGCTGGGCTCGTTAGCCGAGGCCAGCAGCCGCGCGGCATCATAGGCGTGGGAGAGACGGCCTGCCGCGTTCAGCCGGGGGCCCAGCACAAAGCCAATCGTCTCCGCGGTGATCCGCCCCGGCTTCAGCCCGGCGACGCGGCTCAGCGCCGCCACACCCGGCCGGCGCAGGCTATTCAGCACTTCCAGCCCGTGGCGCACGAGCAGCCGGTTCTCGCCCAGCAGAGGCGCCAGGTCGGCTACGGTGCCCAGAGCGACCAGGTCCAAAAGGCTTTTAACGTCAAATCCCGTTGGCGCCGGCCGGTCCTGGTGCAGCGCCTGCGCCAGCTTGTAGGCAATCCCCACCCCGGCAAGCATCCGTTCGGGATAGGCTGAGTCGGGGCGTTTGGGGTTGATGACCGCCAGCGCTTCGGGCAGATCGCGCCCCAGGCTGTGGTGGTCGGTGATGATCATATCCAGCCCGATCTCGTTGGCGTGGCGTACCTCACACAGCGAGCGGATGCCACAATCGACGCTGATGACGAGGTCGGCGCCGATCTCGGTGCGGATGCGGGTGAGGGCGTCGTCGTTCAGACCGTAGCCTTCGTCAATCCGGTCGGGGATGTAGGGCCGCGCCTCGCTGCGCTCGAAACCCAGACCGCGAAGCGCTTCGACCAGCAGCACAGTCGCCGTCACGCCGTCGGCGTCAAAATCGCCGTAGACAACCACCCGCTCGCCACGTTCTTTAGCCCGCAGAATGCGCGCCACCGCCTTGTCCATGTCAGGCAGCAGAAAAGGATCGTCAGACTCCAGGTAATACCCATCGAGGAAAGCCTGGATCTGGTTCATCTTCTGGTAGCCGCGGTTATGGAGAATCTGCAGGAGGACGGGATGCAGATGGCCCAGCCCCTGCTGCAGCAGTTCCTGCGGCGCGCGTGGCGCCAGCCGCCATTCATTTTCACGAAGTTGGGGAGGGCGAATCATAGGCCACATAATAGCACGGTTGTTCGCACCATGCGAGTCAGCGCGGCGGACCGGCGGCAATGCGTTCTTCCATCTCGCCGGCCGAGCCGCGGAAGCCGTGAATCGATTCCAGCCACCAGGTGACGCCTGCCGCCGCATAGCGGGCCACAAACGCGCCGTCCCCGGGCGCTGAGACCCCGGTCATGGCGACGGCGAAGGGCGTCGTCGCGCTCCTTGCCTTCTGGATCGCCGCCACCATCTCCGCAACCTGCTCAGGGCTTTTCACCATCGCCGCGTTCTCGTCGTCGGCACTAAAGACCCAGCCGTCGTAGCGACCGGCCCGGCGCAGAGCGGCGCGGCTCTCACCCCCTACCCAAATGGGCGGGCGTGGCTCCTGCATCGCCCTCGGCTGCAGGCTGATGCCGTGCAGGGTGTAATACGCGCCTGTGTGGTCCACACTCTCCCCGCGCAGCAGCCGGTCGAGCAATGGCAATCCTTCGTCGAGCATGGCGGCCCGTTCCCGCGCGTCGCCACTCTCTCCAAAGCGCTCGAACTCCTCAGGTACGCCGCCGAGGCCAACGCCGAACACCACCCGGCCCTCGCTGAGCTGGTCAAGCGTGACGATTGTCTGGGCCAGCGTTTGCAGGCGGCGGCGCGGCAAGGGCGTCACGGCCGGACCCAGGAGTAACCGCGTCGTGGTCGCCGCCACCGCGCTGAGGATGACCCAGGGGTCCCCGGCCGGCACGCCCCAGGCATAAGCCAGGTGGTCCCAGACAAACAGGGCGTCCCACCCGGCCTCCTCCGCCCGCCGGGCAAAACGCATCACCAATCGCGGATCGCCGAAATCCCCGAGCGTCGCGACACTCAAACCGCAGCGGACTCGTGGTTGCTCCATTGTTCGCCTCCCGGGAAGTCACTCCCTACAATAGACTCAAGAAACGCCAACGAATTATAGCGCGGCCCATCCCCCGTGCATGGGCCGGCCGCGACTGAACGGCTGACAAAGGGACGTATGGACGATTTTGATGGTCTGCTGGCCGAATTTCCTGAAGAATCGCGCGACATCGTCGCCAGCCTCTGGCGGACACTGCCCGCCGGCCAACAACAAAACCTGCTGGCGCTGTTGCCGGTCCTGCCCGGCGATCCGGACAAGCTGCGCAAGCTCTTCGCCGCGGCGCGCGAGCAGATGGAGATGGTCTTTGGCGACCAGCACGACGTCGCTATCGTCGGGCCGGCGAACGTCGGCAAGTCCACGCTCTTCAACCGTCTGATTGGTAAGGGGGAGCGGCCCGCCGAAGTCAGCCCGATACCGGGGACGACGCGCGATAACCGCGCTGCGGATGCCGGCCCGTTCACCGTGATCGATACGCCGGGCGCCGACGCCGTGGGGCCTGTCGGCGAGCGGGAGCGCGAGCTTGCCCTGCAGGCCGCCGCCGGCGCCGACTTTCTGGTGATCATCTTCGACGCCATTCAGGGGGTTAAGCGAGAGGAGCAGAGTCTCTTCGCCGAGCTTCAGCGGCTGGGCAAGCCATACATTGTCGTCCTCAACAAGATTGATCTGGTCGGCAAGCAGGAGAAAGCCGTCGTCGCCAACGCCGCAACCAATCTCGGGCTGGAGCCAGAGACCATCATCCCGGTCTCCGCGTTGAAGGAGAAGAATCTGGAACAGGTGGTCAGCGCGATTGTCGCCGCCGAGCCGCGGCTGGTGGCGGCGCTGGGTCGCGGTCTGCCGGCCTACCGCTGGCAGCTGGCCTGGCAGCTCATCACCCGCTCGGCGTCCACGGCGAGCCTCGTCGCCCTCACGCCGCTGCCGTTTGTCGATTTCATCCCCCTGGTGGGGCTCCAGGTGACGCTCATCCTGGGCATCGCCCGCATCTACAACTACCAGCTCACGCCGGCGCGAGCGCGCGAAGTGGCCGGCGTGCTGGGCGGCGGTTTTCTGGCGCGCACCCTGTTTTACGAGGTCTCCAAGCTGGGCGGGCCGCCAACCTGGCTGGTCGCCGCTGCGGTCGCCGCGGGTACGACGGTGGCGATGGGCTATGGCGCGATCCTCTGGTTTGACCGCGGAGAGCGGCTCTCTCGCGAAGCCATCGGCACGGTAGCGCGCACTGTCAGCGAGCACGTCGTCGAAGGGCTGAAGGGGCTGGGCAGACGCCGCCCCTCCCGCCAGCGGCTGTCTGAGCGCGTACGCGAGGCGCTGGAGCGGGCGCCGTTGGGCGAGAAGCCGGAGAATCTGGAGAGCGTAACCCGGGGGACGGCCGGGGCAGAGTAGGCCGCCATGGGCGTCGTTGTCACGGTACCGGCGACAAGCGCCAACCTGGGGCCCGGCTTCGACTGCCTCGGTCTGGCCCTCTCGCTGCACAACCGCGTTGAAGCCAGCCCGGCGCCACGCTGGGAGATAACCGTCGAGGGGGAAGGCGCCGGCCTGCTGCCCGAAGATGAGTCCAATCTGGTCGTGCAGGCAATGGCGCATCTAGCGCGCGCCGCCGGCCGGTCACTCCCGCCGCTGCGGCTCGCCCAGCACAACGAGATTCCCGTGGGCAGCGGGCTGGGCAGCAGCGCCGCCGCGGTCGTGGCCGGCCTGCTCGCCGCCGACGCGCTGCTGGAGAGCCGCCTGCCGCCGGCCCGGCTGCTGGCGCTGGCGACCGAACTGGAAGGGCACGCCGACAACGTAGCGGCGGCTCTGATGGGTGGTCTTGTGCTCGTCGCCGGGGACGACGTTGTGCCGCTGCCCTGTGCGCCACTGCAGGCGGTCGTCGTGCTGCCGGCGGTCACCCTCTCCACGCGGGCGGCGCGGGCGGCGCTGCCGGCGTCGGTCCCGCTGGCCGATGCCATCTTCAACGTGGGTAAGATGGGGCTGCTCCTGCACGCTCTGGCCCAGGGTAACCAGGCGCAGCTCGCCAGCGCCATGGCCGACCGGCTCCACCAGCCCTACCGCACGCCGCTGATCCCCGGCCTGGAGAGCGCGCTGGCAGCAGCGCACGCCGAGGGAGCGGCGGCCTGCCTGAGCGGCGCCGGTCCATCGGTGATTGCCTTTGCCGCCACAGAACAGAAGCTGCGGCGACTGGCCGGGGTAATCGGCGCCAGCTTCGCCGCAGCCGGCGTCGCCAGCCGTCACTGGCTGGTGAGCAGTAATGTGGCAGGAGCGACGGTGCAGGCAACCTGACGCCACCCGGCACTTCAGGATTCCCCTTTGGCGCTGCGCTGCGAAAACGCCGCTTCGCTATGACGCCGCTGCGCGATAACGCCAGTCTGACGTTAGACCGTCATCCTTATCTCTGGTACACTACCCGTCAGCGTGCCGCCAGGCCGCTATGCATATCCAGTGGACCCGGCCGATGCCGCCGGGATACTCGGTTCACTTACCAGTAAAGCAAAGGAGTTTTGCATGGATAAGGAGATGTTACTGGATTGGTACCGGCAGATGGTACTGATTCGTCTGTTTGAACAGCGATCCGCCGAGCTCTACCAGCAGGGCAAGATAGGCGGCTTCCTCCACCTCTATATAGGTCAGGAAGCGGTTGCTGTGGGATCGATTGCAGCCCGCCGCGACGACGACCACATCATTACGGCTTACCGCGACCACGCGCACGCCCTGGCTGTGGGCACCGACCCGCGCTACGTCATGGCCGAGATGCTGGGCAAATCGACCGGCGTCAGCAGCGGTAAAGGCGGCTCGATGCACCTCGTCAACACGGAGAAGCACTTCTGGGGCGGCTACGCTGTGGTCGGCGGCCACCTGCCGCTGGCTGCAGGGCTGGCGCTGGCCGAGCAGTATCGCGGTACGGACAACGCCGTCATCTGCTACATGGGCGACGGCGCGACCAACATCGGTTACTTCCACGAATCGCTGAATCTTGCCGGCGTCTGGAAGCTGCCCGTTCTGTGGATCGTCGAGAACAACCAGTATGGCATGGGCACAGCCGTGGAACGCGCCTCGGCTGGGACCATGCTGCAGAAAGCGCAGGCCTACGGCATGGAAGGGCAGCAGGTCAACGGCATGAACGTCATGGAGATGTACGAAGCGACGGCGGCTGCCCTGCAGAAGATTCGCGACGGCGAGGGACACCAGTTCATCGAGGCGATCACCTACCGCTTCGAGGGGCACAGCATGGGCGACCCTCTGCGCTACCGCACCAAGGACGAACTCCAGAAGTGGCAGGAAGACGATCCCATCGGCATTCTGGAGCGTCACCTGCTGGAGAACGAGATGGCCGACAGGGAAACCATGGAGCAGCTCGACCAGCAGGCGCAGGAGACGGTGGAAGAGGCGGTGACCTTTGCCGAAGAGTCGCCGCTGCCCGAGCCGGAAGATCTATACGCCAATATCTACGTGGAGGCATAAGATGGCGCGAATAACTATGCGGCAGGCCATTACCGACGCGCTGCGCGAAGAGATGCATCGCGACGAAAACGTATTCATCATGGGCGAGGAGGTTGGCGTCTGGGGCGGCACCTATGCCGTCACCCGCGGTTTCTACGACGAATTTGGCGAGAAGCGCGTGCGCGATACGCCTATCTCCGAGATGGTCATCGGCGGGGCCGCCACCGGCGCGGCGATGAACGGGCTGCGGCCTGTAGCCGAGTTCATGACGATTAACTTTGCCATGCTGGCCCTCGACGCCATTGTCAACCATGCCGCCAAAGTTCACTATATGTTTGGCGGCAGGCTGAAGGCGCCGGTCGTCTTTCGGGCGCCGGGAGGCGGCGGTCGCCAGCTGGCTGCCACCCACAGCCATACACCGGACGTCATCTTCGCGCACTTCCCGGGGCTGACGGTCGTCTCACCGGGGACGCCATACGATGCGAAGGGACTTCTGAAGAGCGCCATCCGCTCCGACGATCCGGTCCTCTTTATCGAGCATGCCACGCTCTATCAGTTGCGCGGCGAAGTGCCGGAGGAGGAGTACACGGTGCCCATCGGCGTATCCGACGTCAAGCGCGAAGGCTCCGACGTGACCATTGTCAGCTACGCCCAGGGCCTGCAGGTCTCGCTAGAGGCAGCCGAAAAGCTGGCCCAGGAAGGGATCGAAGCGGAGGTCGTCGACCTGCGCACCCTGCGTCCCCTGGATATGGGTCCGGCGATCGAGTCATTCAAGAAGACCTTCAAGGCCGTCGTCGTCGAGGAAGGGCACAGGAGTTACGGCATCGGGGCGGAGATTGTCGCCCGGCTGCAGGAGGAAGCCTTCGACTACATTGATGCTCCTATCCTGCGCGTTGCCCAGGACGAGGTGCCGCTTCCCTACTCCCGCGAGCTGGAGCAGATGGCGCTGATCAACCCGGACAAAGTGATTGCGGCGGTGAAGGAGATTCTCTAATGGCCGAATATATCGTGATGCCCAAGCTGGGCTTCGACATGCGCGAGGCCGAGCTGGTAAGCTGGCTCAAGGAGGAAGGCGAGCCCGTCGAGAAAGGGGAGATTATCGCCGAAATCGAGTCTGATAAGGCCACGCTGGAGCTGGAAGCACAGGCTGGCGGCATCCTGTTAAAGAAGCTGGAAGAAGCCGGCGCCGTCGTTCCGGTGGGGGCCAACATCGCCATCGTCGGCGAGGAAGGCGAAGACATCAGTAGCATGGTCGGCGGTGGCGAGGCGGCTGCTCCCCCGGCGCCGGCCGAAGAGGCCCCTGGTCCGGCGGCGGCAACGGAGGCTGCTGCCAGGACGCCGGAGGCGCCGGCAGCGCCGGCGGCGGCGCCCGCCCCGGCAACGGAAGCTCCTCCCGCTCCGGCTGCGGGCGAGGCGGTCAGCGACGAGTTCCCGGACGGCGTGCGGGCCACACCCGTTGCGCGCCGCATCGCCGGGGAACATGAGCTTGACCTGCGGCAGGTGACAGGTACCGGACCAGGTGGGCGTATCCGCAAGGCCGACGTGGAAGCATTTCTGGAGCGCGGTCCCGCCCCTGAGCCCGCGGCGCCTGTGGCCGAGCCGGCGGCAGCGCCGGCAGCCCCTGTCGCTGCCGGCCCGGACACCACCGAGGTGAAGACGAGCCGCATGCGCAAGGCGATTGCCCGGCGGATGACAGAAAGCAAGACCACGGTTCCCCACTTCTACGTCACGACCGCCGTAGATATGGATGCCGCCCTGGCGCTGCGCAAGCAGATCAACGAGCTGCTGCCGGAAGAACAAAAGGTGACCGTGAACGACCTGATCGTCAAAGCGGCGGCGCTGGCCTTGCGCGATTTCCCGAACATCAACGCCAGTTTCGCCGGCGATACGCTGATCAGGCACAACAACATCAACGTCGGCACGGCGGTTGCCGTGGAGGGCGGCCTGATGACCGTAGTCCAGAAGAACACAGACACCTCGACCCTCTCGACTATCGCCGCCGACAACAAGCGCATGATCGCCGGGGCGCGCGAGGGCAAGGTCGGCGTAGACGACATCGAGGGCGCGACCTTCACGGTCAGCAACCTCGGCGGCTACGACGTGGACCACTTCATCGCGATCATTAACCCGCCGGAAGCGGCGATTCTGGCCGTAGGCACGGCTGCGAAGGTCCCTGTCGTCCGCGATGGCGAGATTGTTATCGGCACGCAGATGAAGGCGACGATTTCGGCCGACCACCGGGTTACCGATGGCGCCGAAGCTGCCCGGTTCATGCAGCGCTTCAAGGAGATTCTCGAGCAGCCCATGCTCCTCTTGATCTAGCTGCTACCCGACGAAGCCGAAAGAGAGGAGGGCGGCCCCTCCTCTCTTTTTCTTCTGCCTCCAATCTCCTAGGTTCGCCGATAGCTTGTTTGCCACTCCTTCGTTATAATCGTGTAAAGGAAGCGTGAAAACGCACCACAAGGGTTGAAGGAAGGCTCGATGGCGACCATTCTCGTGATTGACGACGACGACCTCGTGTCGCAAACCCTGCAGCGGGCGCTGAAGATGTATGGCTATCAGGTTATGCTGGCCAGCAGTGGCACCGAAGGGCTCCAGCTTGCCCGCCGCCATCCCCCAGATCTCTTTATCCTGGACATCATCATGCCCGGCGCCGATGGCTACCAGGTCTGCCGGCAGATTCGTGGCGATCCATTGTTAAAGGATCTGCCGGTTCTCTTTCTCACGGCAAAGGGGAAAGACGAGGACAAGATTGAGGGCTTCCGGGCCGGCGCAGACGACTACCTGTCGAAACCATTCAACATGGAAGAGCTGCAGCTGCGCGTTCAGGCCATTCTACGGCGCGTACAGGCAGGCCTGAGCGGGCCACTGGAGCCCGATTCGATCCTGCGCATCGGCAACGTCGAGCTTGATTGCCGGACGTTTAAGGTAAACACACCCGCCGGTACCGCTCTGCTGACCAACGTGCAGTTTGACCTGCTCTATCACCTGATGAGTAATGCCGATCAGGTCTTCACCAGCCAGCAGTTGCTCCAGGATGTCTGGGACTACCCGCCGGAGACGGGCAGCCCGGAGCTGGTACGCGCCCACATCAAGAACCTGCGCGACAAGATCGAGCCGGAGACCACATCGCCGACCTACATCCGGACGATCCAGGGCCATGGATACACCTTTTCGACGGCCGGCGCACACGAAGATTAGGAAACCAGCAATACCGAGGGAGCGATGAAAAGCGCACAAATCCTGGTCGTAGACGACGAGCCGGAGATCGCCAGCAGCCTGGCCGAATACCTGACCACTAAGGCGGGCTATGAGGTCTGGTGTGCTCACGACGGGCAGGAGGCCATGGAGAAACTGGATCGCGCTACGACCGACGGCGGCGATCCCATCGACCTTGTCATCCTCGACCGTCGCATGCCCGGCATGTCTGGCCTCGATGTCTTGAACTGGGTGCGCAGCCACCCCCGGTTGCGCTTTACGCGGGTCATCATGCTCACCGGCGCGTCAGGCAGCCAGGAGAAGGTCGAGGCGCTGTCTGCCGGAGCAGACGATTACGTGACCAAACCCTACTACCCCCAGGAGATGCTGGCGCGGGTCAACACGATTCTGCGCACGCAGGGGCTGGAGAAGCAGCTACAGCGGCAGAGCGAACAGCTTGCTGCGCTGAACCAGGCCAGCAACGCCGTCACGACGCTGCTCGACGTCAATCGCATTCCCGAAGCCGCCGTGGATGGCGTCCAGAAGGTGCTCGGTGTGTCGCTGGCTGCCCTCTTCCTGCAGGGGGCCGACGGGCTATTGCATTGTCGCGCCGCCACGGGTCTGGAGGCGCACAGCATGCCGGCCATTCGCCCCGGCGACGGCATTATCGGCCATACCTTCCTGGATGGCCTGCAGCACAACGAGTCGCCGGAAGCGCTCAATGCCGATCCCTTGCTGGAGACGCTACAGGACATGCCGGTTCGCAGTATGCTCGCTTTGCCGCTCGTCGTTCGCGCGCGTCCGGCTGGCGTTCTATGGGCAGCAAGCGAAGTGCCCGACCGCTTCGGCGACGTTGACGCCGTTCTGATCGCCTCGCTGGCGCGATCGGTCAGCCAAGCGATCGACAACGCCAGCCTGTTCCAGAACGTTCGCGCCCGGCAGCAGGAGCTGCAGGAAAGCCACAACCGGCTGCAGGCCGTGATCAACGGCATTCTGCAGCCCATCTACACGATAGACGAGCAGTGGCGGCTCATGGCGATCAACCGCTACAAGGCCGAGAGCCTGGGCGCCGAGCCGGCCTCTCTGCTGGATCGCCCCTGCTACGAGGCCTTTTTCGGGCGCGACGAACCCTGCGACCACTGCCGTGTCGGGTGGCTTCTGGAGCGCCGCGAGGCGCAGGTCTGGCCTGTGCGCTGGCTGGGCGAAGACCATCTCCTGCAAGAGTGGGAGGTCTCGGCCTTTCCATTGCCTGGGCGGCACTCCGCCCAGCTGGGCGCCGTCGTCGTCTGGCAGGATCGCACCGAGCAGCGCCGGCTGGAGAACACGCTGCTGCAGGCCGGCAAGCTGGCAGCGATTGGACAGCTCGCCGCCGGGGTAGCCCACGAGATTAACAACCCGCTCACGGCGATCAACGTCAACGCCCAGATCCTGAAAATGTTCGTTCCCCACGAGGGCGAGCTGTACGAATCGGTGGACCTCATCGCGCGGGCCGGCGACCGTGCGTCCAGCGTGGTGCGCAGCCTGCTTGACTTTGCGCGCCAGAACCAATACAGTTTTGAGCCAGGCGACGTGAACCGCTCGCTCCAGCAGGCGCTGCAGCTGGTCGCCTACCAGCTTCGCGCCGGACACATAACAGTCAACCAGAAGCTGGCCGGCGATTTGCCCCCTGTTGAAGCGAGCTGGGAACATCTGAAATCCGTCTGGCTGAACGTACTGATCAACGCCCGTGACGCGCTCGTGGCCCGGCCCGAGCCGCGCACGATTGAAGTTGTAACCAGGAAGACAGGCGAGGACGAAGTACAGGTTGTCATTGCCGACAATGGGGTCGGCATGGCGGCGGCCGAAGTCAGCCATATCTTCGAGCCGTTCTACACGACAAAGGATCCTGGACAGGGTACCGGTCTTGGCCTGGCTACCAGCCAGCGGATCGTCCATCAACACGGTGGCGTCATCGAGGTCGTAAGCGAGCCCGGCAAGGGCACCATATTTATCGTACGCCTCCCTGTACGCCCCACACTGGAACGAACACAGGAACATGGACCTTCCGGCGCAGAAGAATGAAGTAACCCTCGGCGACCTTATTCGTCTCGCCCTCCCCTTCGGCACCATGGTTTCCACCGGGCCCGGTCAGATGGGGCGAGAGATAAACTGGGTTGTAACCCTGGTAGACTGGAACAACCTGGCGGACCAGATCCAGGCCAATGACGTTGTCCTCCTCCCCCCGGCGCTCCAGGAAAGGACCCTCGACGAGGCTCTGGCGGCGCACGTTGGCGAGCTGGCCGACCTGCACGCTGCGGCGCTTATCACCTTTCAGGACGTGCACACCGGCGTCAAGAAGGAAGCTCTCCGTCTCGACTTCCCCATCCTGGCTCTGCCGGCCAATACCTCCCTGCGTTACGTGCAGCGCGTAACCACGTCGCTCCTGCTGGACCGCCAGGCCCAGACCACCGAACGGGGCATGGAGCTATATCGCCGCCTCTCGGAGATGTCGCTGGAAGAGCGTGGGCTGGAGGCGCTGGCCTCGCTGATGACCACGGTGACGGGCAAGATTGTCGTCATTCAGGACAAACGGCTCGACGTGCGGGCTATCGCCGTGCCGCCCGACAACAAGATAGACGTGGAGGGCCTGCTTCCCGTCTTGAAGCAGCGGGAGATGCTCCCGGCCGTCCTGCGCAACCGCAAAGCCGCCGCCAAGACCCACCAGAGTTACTGGCAGCAGCTATTGGGTATCG
>JAAYYY010000360.1 GCA_012515125.1 Chloroflexota bacterium | reverse complement strand
GGTTAAGGCCCGCTTCCTTGTCGCGCAAATTGGAAAAATCACGCTACGAGCCTCGTAGGTCGAGTTTTCAACTCGACGGAGGGTTGAAAACCCGCCCTACGCCCGCGCAGCGGCGCGATTTGAAAAATCGCGCTACATCGTTGCGGTCGTTCAGTTGAAGGACAGATGAGCAGCCGATCAGTTGGCTCCGGTTGTTTGGCGTTCTCGCCGTTTTCTGCTATGATTCACGATTGCTCTCACGTCTAACGTACTGATTTCAGTACACCGTTCACAGCCACGTTTTAGACAAAGACACTTTGTTCAAAACGATGGAGGATTACATTGGCTAACACGCAATCAGCAAAGAAGCGGATGCGCCAGAATGAGAAGCGCCGGCTGCACAACCGGCGTTACCGCTCCGCGGCGCGGACCTACGTCAAGCGCACGCGCAATCTCATCGCCGCTGGTGAGCTGGATGAGGCCGAAGCCGTCCTGCGGCAGGCCGTCAGTACGCTGGACAAAGCGGCGCGTAAGGGCGTCATCCACCCCAACAACGCTGCGCGCCGCAAGAGCCGCCTGATGAGCCAGCTTGCCGAGGCTCGTCGCCAGGCTCAGGAAGCAGCCTGATTCAGAGTTCCAGGCACACAAAGAAATGAAGCGGTCCCACAAGGTGGGGCCGTTTTCGTTTCTGTTTCTAATCGGGTTGGGGGAGGGGGAGCGCTATTCTTCGACTTCCACCGGCGGGACGCGCAGCACGTAGCCCTTGCCGCGCACCGTCAGCAGGCGGCGCGGGCTGCTGGGATTCTCCTCGATGGCCTCCCGCACCCAGCGGACGTGTACGTCCAGCGTGCGGGTGTCACCAATGTAGTCGGTCTGCCAGACGTTCTGCATCAGCTCGCGGCGCGTGCGCACTTCGTTGGGATGGAGCAGGAAATCTTCCAGCAGGGCGGCAAGCTTGGGCGTGAGCTGGCGCTCGCCCTGCCCGACTACCTCGACGGAGCGCTTGCCACGGTAGAGGATGAGGTCGCCCGCGCGGACGATCTCCTCTTCGGAGGCGACGGCGGGCAGCAGCGAGCGCACGCGGTTGAGCACCTTGCGCGGGGTGAAGGGCCGGGCCAGATAGACCGTCGCCCCGGCGGCCTCGTCGCGGGGCTCGTCGGCGCTGCGGGTATGGATGATGGGCACGTCGCCGAGCGCCCGGCGGAGCTGGCGGCAGCTACGCACGCCGCTGGAGCGCATCGAAGCGCCGTCGAAGACGACCAGGTCAGGCTCGTTCTCGGCGACCCAGCGCAGAGCCGAGTTTCCGGTATGGTGGACGCAGACCTCATAGCCGGCCTTACACAGCGCGGCGTGCAGCGAGTCGTCGCCCGCGCGCTTTCCTTCTACCAGCAAAATGAGGACTTGACCCAACGTATATACTCCGCCCGGAAATTCTTTAACATAGGGTAGGGTCATTATAAATGGATTGCCCCGGCGCGCAATAGCAGTTTGGTGCCAGCTTAGTGACAGTGGTCCGTGTAAATCGCCGATAAGCAGATTTGACGGCTACGGGCGCCGAGCCTATAATTCCCTCTGCGTTCGCGGGCATAGTTCAGTGGTAGAACGGTGGCTTCCCAAGCCTCAAACACGGGTTCGAATCCCGTTGCCCGCTCTCAACTTCCAGTAGTTCAGCCCATACGACCTTATCCGGGCCAGAAAACCCATCCGTGATTCCCACCAGTGGCCTAATACCCGGGTGCTTCGTCGCCGAGCAATGGCCACATCTATCAGGATAGAACGAATGGAGGGATCACCTAATGGGGCATAATCGTAAAGCGCTTTCGTTACTGGCCGCCATCACGCTCGTCATCGTTGTCCTCTCAACCGTCAATAGCCAGGGCGCACTAACCAGCTACTTGCCCCTGCTCATGGCGCCCGATTCGACTCCGACACCAACTGTGACGGCGACAATCGTTATTGCGCCGACGATGACGGCGACCGCGACGGCGACTACGGTTCCCGTACCCACGCCGATATCGACGGCGACGGCGACCACTGTCCCTGGCCCAACCGCCGGGCCGGGCAACTGCAACATTTGTTCCAGCGACGTATACAACTGCTCGGACTTCAGCACGCAGGCCCAGGCCCAGGCGTGTCACGACTACTGCTGGGGGCTGGTAGGCTATGACGTTCACGGCCTGGACTCTGACGGCGACGGCGAGGCGTGCGAGTCGCTACCCTGACGATTTGTTTGGGAGAAAGATCATGTCGCTCTATCTGATTAACCTGGACGACCGGACGCGGGAGCTGATGCTGGAGGAGCTGGACTACGACGAGGAACGGAACTGGCTGCATATCAGCCCCTACCTGAGCAACCAGGGCGCCCACGACTTCCCGGCGCTGCTCCGCCGGGCCATCGCCGAAGGGGACGCCGACAGCCTGGGGGCGGCGCT
>JAAYYY010000359.1 GCA_012515125.1 Chloroflexota bacterium | reverse complement strand
TGCCGCCCGCCGACGCGGCGCTGGTAGACGCCCTGCAACGGGCCGCTGCCAGCACGAAGCCGCGTCCTGGCTTCGTCAACGAATTGGCGCAGGAGCTGAGCGCCAGGGAGAACGCTATGCCCGAACGATCAACGGGGGGGGCCCTTATCTTCCGTCTGCTTGCCGGCGCGGCCACGCTGGTCGCCGCCGTCGTTCTACTCGTCGTCATTACCGGCCTTTTTTCCCGGCCGCCCGACGAACCCGCGCTGGAAGACGTAGACATCACGCCGCCCAACCAGATTGAGTTCGTCGGCAACGCGGAAGGAGGCTTTCTGGCCGGCATGGAGATTCAGGTAGTCGATGGCCCATCAGCAGAGCCGGAACAACTGGCGGGCTACACATTCCAGCCCGCGGCCCGGCCGCAGACGGCCGAGGAAGCGCGCGCTATCGCCGAGCGCTTCGGCCTGGACGACGCGCGCATCTACCGGCCCTCTCTGGGGAGCGGTCTGACAGCCTTTGCCGCCGACGGGCGTTCGCTGACGCTGGCCGATTCCCACACCGGCGGCATGGGCTTCTATTACGGCGACCCGACGGTTGCCAGTGACGGGAGCGAGGCGCCGACGTTCGCCGAGGCGGCGGCAGCAGCCAAAGCGTTCCTCCAGCAGACCGGCTTCCTGCCGGCGGCTTATGAGCTGCAGCCAGGAGACGACGCTAATCAGGCCGGCACCACCGCCGTGCGCGTCGTGCCCCTGCTCGACGGCCGTCCGGTTATGGGCAACGAAAGCGTGGTGAGCGTCAACCGGGCCGGCGAAGTTGTCTCCGCCTACGTCGTACCGTTCGCCGCCGCACCGACAGGCGAGACAATCGACGCCGGTTCGGCGCGCGATGCCCTGCAGAGCCTGCTCGCCGGACCCCAGGAATACAGCTACAGCTATACCGTGGTAACGAGTGAAGGCGCGGCGCGCGTCTTCGCTCCGCCTCCGCCAGAGGGGGAGAGCGGCGACTCGGTGACGGTTACCGGCTGGTCCATCACCTATACCGACGCCGAAAACGGCGAGCAGCTCGTGCAGCTCACGTCGATGGACGGCGTTCAGTACTACGTCGAGGGCCTGGAGCTGGGCGGCTCGGAGGCAGGCGTCGGGTCGGGGCTCGTCATCACCGGCACTCTGGGCGAACAGCTCGGACCACGGAGCTGGCGCCTGACCGCCGGATCGGCTGAGCCGCACAGCGGCACCACGCAGATCGAATGCCAGACCGGTAGACTGGAGCGGCTTGCCGATGGCGCGTATCTGGTTCTGGACGACGGCGAGACCCGCTATCCCGTTCCGGACGCGCCGGAGGCGCTGGAAGACGGCGCGCGGATCGAGCTGTGCGCCGAGCAGTTTGAGGCGGGCAAGGCCGTGAGATGGATGCACATCGCCTCGCCGCCGTCGAGCGAAGTGCCGATGTCTGGCGGCGGAAGCGGCCGGAGCGTCACGGCTGTCGGGATTGCGCCGACGGTCACGGCGCCGGAAGCGCCAGTACCGGCCGAACCTGGAACGGCAACTGAGGCTTACCCGGCCAGTGTCAC
>JAAYYY010000358.1 GCA_012515125.1 Chloroflexota bacterium | reverse complement strand
GGTACGGCCGCTGCGCCTGTTGTGATTCCGAGGCCACGTCGTAGCCGGCAAAGGCCAGCGCGACGTCGTCGTCGGCTGCCGCCGGCAGAGCAAAGAGGGTCATGCCCGGCCGGTTCTGGGATAGCACGGCTGCCGTCTCGTGGCTCGCCCCCTGCTGCGTCTCTGTGACAACAAAATCCAGCGACGCGCCGGTGTCGGTACTGAGGCGGATGCGGTCGCCGGGCTGCAGGTTGCGCACCAGGCCGTCCGGCAGGCCGATGCCGTAGTTGACGACTGTGCCAAATAGCCAGACGGCTACAGGGCTTTCCGAGGCCATCGTGGCCTCGCTAAAGCGCAGCTCGCCGCGCGGCGAAGGGCGGCTGGGGTCGATGGCCAGGGCGATGACTTCCTCGGTAGCGGCGTAGCGCAGCTCGATGGCGCTGGGCCGGCCGATGGTCAGGGCCGCGCCCAGACCGCCGATGGTCTGTAAGGCATCCCCGGCCCCGCTCATCTCCGGCAGCGCCGGTGTGGGCGTGATCTGCCCGCCAGCCGCGGCGACAGGTGTTGCTTCCGCCTCCCCTGCCGCCCGGCCGGCGGCGCGCCCGCGCAGGGCAAAGGCAAGGAAAAGGGCCGCCACGAGCAGGAAGCCGGCGACCTTGAGCCGCGTGACGCGCCGCTCTCGGGCCGCTTCTTCATCTTCCTGGCCCAGCGCCAGCCCGATGACGCCCTGCTCGTAGAGCAGCTCCGGGTCGGCCATGACAATGCCCGGCCGGCCGTCGGGGCGGATGAAGGCCCCGCGCCGGAAGTCGTCGCGCCGCCGGCGTAAGTAGCGCAGCACATCCGTATCGCTCTGCTCCTCGGCCGGTAGCTCCGCAAGCTCGCGGTCGAGCGCCTGGCGGAAGATATCCTGGTATTCGGGCGGGATCTGTGACAGCTCGCGCTGCACGTCAAGGTCGTCGATATGGAACACAGGCGGTTCTCCTCTCAGCGATTTCCTGGGCGCGGGCCGGGAAGCGCCGCTTACTCGGTCTCAGCCCCTTCCGCAGCGGCCACGGGAAAGAAGACGGGCAGGCGCACGGCCGGCAGCCCCAGGACCATGCCGTCGTTGACCTCGCCGGCGCGCACTCTGGCCGACCAGGCGGGCACAAAGGGGACGATGATGCGGGCGACGGCGGCTGCGTCCCGGTCGTGCAGGCTGAAGGCGGCCTCGCCCTGCGTGTTGGTAAAGGTCTGCGCCAGTCGCTGCCCCAGGGCGTCCACGGCCAGCACGCTGACGTTGGGGATGCCCTCACCCGGCCCGGGGGCGCGGTCATTGTTTGCGTCGTAGTAGACGAGCAGGCGGACGGTCGTCGCCGGCGCGTCGCTCTCCTCCTCCACAGGGCCGAGGTAGCGCACGGTCAGGGTGATAGGCTCTGTGGCCATAATGGTCACGGTTGCGGTCACGGTCGGCGTGGCCGAGAATGTGGCTGTAGCTCGCGGCGGAGCCGGGCCGGCCGGGCTCCGGCTGCTGTCGGGCTGCGTGAGTGGCGCCGGCGTAGGGGTCAGGGTTGGCGTCGGAGAGGGCGTCCAGGTCGGCGATGGGGTCAGCGTCGGCAGGGGCGTTGGCGTCGCCGTGGGGGCGAGGAGCGCCGTCTCCAGGTCGTAGCTGCCGTCAGCGTCGGTCACCTTATCGACGAAGGCCACATAATGGCCGTCGGCCGGCGCAGTGAAGGCGAGGCTGGAGCCCAGGTCGTCGGGCGCGCGGTCGTCGTTTTCGGCGACGGGCTGTCCCTCCCAGATGAGGCGCAGCCGGGTATCGAGCTGGCCGTGGGGAGTGGCGCTGACCTGCAGGATCTGGTCCGCCTTGAGAAAGCCGGTAAAGGCATCCACGTCGGCGCCGACGAGTGTCAGGCTTGCCTCCACCTGGAAGCCAATCCGGGTCGCCGCGCCCGCGTCGTCGTTAGGCTCGAAGCGATCGGGAGCGAAGGCGCTCTCCGATGTGGGTGTGGCCTCTTCTGCAGGCGGCGTCAGATGGATGATGATGGGCGTCGGGTTCTGCCCGCTCTCCTGGGCCGCGCCGGAATTGCTCGACACGACAACCAGAACAATGTATGTCAATATGAACGGCACAGAAGACCGGGGGTTCACTTTCATCATGCTTCCTCGCTGTTCTCCTCATCGTTACGGGCAACAGGTGTGGCCGTCGTCTGCGGCACAGTGACGGCCGCCGGCAGCGCGGCCAGGCTGCTGACAAAGGGATGCACAACCTCCGGCCGGTGGCCGGCCTGAAGCAGCTCGGCCTGTACCGCCTCACGCAGCCCGGCGGCGATCTGCTCTGCCAGGCGCGCCAGCTCCTTCGGCGCGAGCTGCAGCGCCTGCGCGCCGGCGATGACGCCGCGGATGTTCCCGGTCTGCCCGCCGAAATGGACCGGCGAGCCGATGGCCGCCTGCACGCCCGCGATGGTCGATCTGCCGGTCTCGACCTGCGCGCCGATAACGCCCGCCAGCTGCACCCGCGTCAGCCGGCGCTCCGGCAGCAGGACCAGGTCGGCAACCGCGGCCAGCTCGGCGTCCGCGAGCGGCGTGTCCAGAGTGGACCTGAGATCGGTCGCCGCCTGGCCGCTCTGGAAGGCGGTCAGGATCTCCGCATCGCCCAGCCCCTGGCGCCGGTATTCGGCCGCTATCGCCGCCGTCGCCTCAACCGCCGCCTGCACAGGGTCTGGGCCATGCGCACTCACCGCCTGCCGCAGAAGGCCGGCGTTGTGCGGACCGGCGTGGGCGACTAAAGCCTCATAAGCGGCGCGCCCGGCCGGAGAGGCGCTATCCGCCAGCCGGCCAATCAGGCCGGACGTAGCTGCCTTACGGCCGGGATCCGGCAGCTGCAGGAAGACGATGCCCGGGCCGGCCGGCTGCGCACCGCTCGTCTCGTATTTGTCTTCCCGGCCGTCGTGGTCGAGGTCGAGGCCGCGCTCGGCGAGGCGCACGTCCTGGACCGCGGGCGCCGGCGGGCGGTCAGAGGGCGGTGCGGCGCGCTGCCCGCTGCCCTGCTCTGGACCGCCTCGCGCCACCGTCTCCCTTGCTTCCGGCCCGCGTGCCTGGCG
>JAAYYY010000357.1 GCA_012515125.1 Chloroflexota bacterium | reverse complement strand
TCCACCCCCCAGACGAGCGCCAGCCGGCGCTGTGTGTGCGCCGAAGGGGTGACGGCGAGTATGGCCGTCTCCGGACGGTGGCGGGCGATCATCCGGGCAGTGAAGCCGGACATCGTCGTGGGTGCAATCGCCAGCGCCTCGACCTGTTCGGCGATAGCGCAGCTGGCGGCGCTGATGGCCTCCGCCACACCGGTCCCGTTCAAAGAGGCTTCCCCTCGCCTTTCGCGCCAATCGTCGTAAGGGAAAGCGCCTTCGGTAATCTCCGCGATCTGGTTCATCATCAGCACCGCCTCGACCGGGAACTTCCCCGCCGCGCTTTCTCCGGAGAGCATGACGGCGTCGGTCCCGTCCAGAATGGCGTTGGCAACGTCGCTGGCTTCCGCTCGCGTGGGCCGTGGATGCTCGACCATCGACTGTAACATCTGCGTGGCGGTGATGACGGGCTTTCCGACCTCGTTGCAGGCGGTAATGATCGACTTCTGCAGGAGCGGCACCTCCTGCGGCGGCACTTCAATGCCCAGGTCGCCGCGGGCGACCATCATGCCATCTGCCGCCTCGCGAATGCCCGGCAGCTCCCGGATGGCCTCGCTCTTTTCAATCTTGGCAATAATCGGGATCGGATTGCCGTAACCCTCCATCAGCTCGCGCAGCTCGTGGATGTCGGCGGCGCTGCGCACGAAGGAGAGCGCGACGTAGTCAAGGTCCAGCTCGCAGATCAGCCGCAGATCTTCGCGGTCTTTCGCCGTCACGCTGGAAATTGGCAGCTCGGTGCCCGGGACGTTGACTCCCTTGCGCGACTCCAGCAGCCCGGCTACGGTCGTTCTCGCGAGGATCGTCTCTCCCTGCACGCTCGTCACCCGCATTTCGACTTCGCCGTCCCCGATGACGATGCGCGCGCCGGGACGCAACCTCGCGAATAGCTCCGGGTGCGGCAGGTGGACCATCGCCGGCTGCCCCGGATAGGAGGTCAGCATAACCTCGTCGCCCAACCCCAGATGGATGCCGCCGCGCCCGATGTGGCCCAGGCGCAGCTTGGGGCCCTGCAGATCGCCCAGAAGCGCCAGCACCTTCCCTTCTTCCTCAGCCACCTGCCGCAACATGGCGATGGTCCGGCGGTGAGAGTCGCTGTCGCCATGGGAGAAGTTGATGCGGGCTACATCCATGCCGGCGTGCAACATGCGCCGGATTGTCTCGGGATTGTCGGAGGCGGGCCCAATCGTGGCGACGATTTTGGTTCTAGCCATCGTTGTTCCTCTTCCCGCCCGGGGCTGGGCCGGACGGCGCAACTATAGCATTGAACCTTGAGGATGTCAGATCAGCGTGCGCGGCGGCGCTCAAGAAGCGACGGGGCCAAGCACTATCTCGATGGTGTCGTCGTCGCGTTTGGTAGCGACCAGCTGGATACACTCGTCTGGCGCAAAGGTCTCCTCCAGCCAGTTGCGGGCTGCGTCGCCGAGGACAAGGCGGGCCATGTCATTGGAGGCCAGCCGCCATACCGCGCTGTCGCGATCGACCCTGTCTTCGAAAAAGACAGTGACCTCACGCGTTGTCGCCCGCGCGCTCTCGGCAAAGAAATCCCAGTGGGCCGCGGTGAGATTGATGAAACCGCGACGAATGTGCAGGGGCTTCAGCTCCGTCTCGTAGACAAACTGGCGGTCGGGCTCCACATCCTGCTCGACTGCTTCGGCGACCATCGTGGCGGCTTTGCTGCGCGCCGCGGCCTTGGCCTTGTTCTTCTTGGCGGGCGTTTTGCCCATGAGAAACTCGACCAGTGGCGTCAGTTTGTCTATCTGCTCGGCCATCACCGGAATGACCGACCGGCCCATGGCGGCAACCTGCTCGGAGGGAATGCGCTTGCTGATGTACAGCGGTGTTACCCATTGGGGATCGCTATTGAGGAAGCTGGCGCGGCTGAGGACTGCCGCAGCCGTCTCTTCGTCGAGCGCCGAGACCTCGTCCTTAAAGAGGTCCTGGTAGGAAGTGCGCTTATCGCTCTCCGGGTCCACTTCCATCTGCTTGATGTACAGCGACCAGCCGGGCCCCAGGTCTCGCAAGAGCTCCAGAAACCGTTGCGGCGCCTCTTCGGCTGACTTGAGCGAGCGGGCCAGCGCTGCCTGATTGGTGATGGCGAGCTGGATTTCCAGGCTCATCGGCCGGACGAAGAAGGCGATGAAGGCGTCATCTTCGATATTTTCGTTCGTCGCCAGAAAGACCGTCTGAATCTCGCGGCTGAGACCGGCATGGGGCAGGTAGCTCTGCATGGCGCGCGAGAGATTGGCGTGCAATTCGTGGATAAACGCTTCCAGCTGTGAAAGCGCGTAGTTGAGGGCTGCTTCCTCTCCCGCCCAACCAAAGGCCGTGAAGACAGGCATTGTCAGGCCAAGAAATTGTTGTTGCATCGTAATACCCTTCGTTTGACTTCAGCTACTCTTTGAACCTGATTGTCACCGTTGGCATATGGAGGTGACCGGCAGGGGTATCTCCAGAGGTTTGAACCCCTAGTTTAGCCGGCCGGGGGGCTCTGTCAAATGGGCAGGCAGACAAGCGCACCGCGTCATGGCGCCGGCGAACGGGCTAGAGGGCCTGCACGTCCTGGCGGATGGTTTCGGCCGCCCAGAGGGCCAGCGCCGCCAGCGTCAGGGTGGGATTGGCCGTGCCTGACGCGGGGAAGACGCCGGCCCCCAGCAGGAAGAGGTTGGGGTGGTCGTGGCTGCGCTGCTCCCGGTCCACCACAGAGCTGGATGGATCGTCGCCCATACGATAGGTGCCGATCAGATGACCGGCGCCAAAAAACTCCTCGCCGTGCATGCGGAAGCTGACGCCAACGGCATCAAAAATGAGGTCACAGATGCGGCGTGCTTCGGCCAGGCCGCGTTCGGTGAACTCGTCCAGCCGATAGTCAAGCTGCGGTCGGGGGATGCCGATGGCGTCAACCTGGTCCCAGGCGGGCGTCACGCGGTTTTCGGCAAGGGGCATCTGTTCGACCAGGCAGGCGAAACGGAACTGGCGGGCCGCGCGCTGGTTGACCTCGTTTGCCAGCGCCTCGCTGCGATAGCCCTCGGCGATCAGCTCTGTGGCCAGCGCCGTCAGCGGCGTGCCGGGGAACGACCAGCCGTCTTCGCCCACGGCGAGGCGGATCGCGCTGCGCTCGCGCCGGAACTCGCCATCACGGAAGTCCTCGATGCCCGCGTTCTCCAGCGGCGAGCGGTGGGGGAAGATCGGATCGTTGGCGAGCGCCCAGCTGAGCTGAATGGGGTGATCCATGAGATAGCGCCCGACGGCGTCACTGCTGTTGGCGACCCCACCCGGCAGCGCGTCGGTGCGCGATATGAGAAGGAGCTTCGGCGTCTCGATGGCGTTGGCGGCGACGACAAAGAGGCGGCCCGTCGCCCGTTCTTCGCTGCCATCGGGCCGCTTAAAGCGCACGCCTGTAACCATGCCCTCGTTATTCACTTCGACAAAGTGGGCGACGGCATTCTCGATAATCCGCGCGCCCAGATCTTCGGCCTTGCGGGCCTGGACAGAGGCGTCATATTTGGCGGCTATCGGGCAGATAGGCACGCAGGTGGCGTTGCCACAGCAGGGCGGTCGCCCATCATAGGTCAGCGAGTTGCGGGCCTGCGGCGTCAGCCTGACGCTCATACCCAGTGGTTTCACCGCCGCCTTCAGGTAGTTGTCCAGGTAGCTCATCGGCAGAGGCGGCTGGGGGAACGGCATATCGCGCGGCGAGCCAAGATCGTCGCCGCTGTCCCCGGCAACACCCATAGCCTGTTCCGCCTGGTTGTACCAGGGCGCCAGCTCCTCGTAGCTTATGGGCCAGTCCACACCCACGTCGTACAGCGACCGGATGCGGAAGTCGTTGGGCAGGTGGCGTAGCGTCGTCCCCAGCCAGTGCCACGTCGTGCCCCCGACCCGGCGCTCGTAATTGCTCTTGAAGAGCTGGGGGCCGACCTGCACGTAGTAGTCCTCCAGCGCAGTGACCGACGGGCGCGGCGCGTGGGGCACGTCGGGGTAGGGCGACTCTGGCGTTTTCGCGACGGCGTTGCGAAACGTCTGCACCGCCTCGGCCCGATTCACGCGCGGGCCGGATTCCAGCACCAGAACGTCTATGCCGGCTGCCGCCAGCCTCCAGGCGACGAGTAATCCGGCCTGCTCGACCAGGTCACTCAGGCTCACGTCGAACTCGTCGCTGGTCTGCAGGCTCTGCAGGTAAACATTGCCCGCCACCGTGTCCAGGTTGGTCATGCCGGTAAGGACGGCGGAGAGCATGAGGAACTGCTCCAGGGAGATGGCGCCGGGCTGCGGCGTGCCGTCGCCGGGCTGGGGCGCCCCCGTAGCGGGCGCGGGCGGGCTGACCAGGACGGAGGCCGGCGTCGCCGTATTGTAGGGCGAGCCTAAAGGCCGGTCTGCCGTTCCTCCCGGCGCACAGGCAGCCAGGATGGTCGCGCCGGCCGTCGCCAGTGCACCGCGCAGGAAGGTTCTCCGCGTGATCGGTGAAATCACGGCCGGCTCGTCCGGGTCCGGCCGGCGTTTATCGCCACTTTCGGCAGTCATGGCTCGTCCTGGCTCCTTTTATCGTCACGGGTCAGTGTGTATAGATAGGCGCCGATGTCGCGCGCGCCCTGCTCTGTCACGCCCAGGTCGGGCATCGCCGTTCCCGGTTCTATCTCCTGCGGGTTCTGCAGCCAGCGGAGCAGATTCTCCGGCGTGTTGGCGATGGCTCCGGCAATATACACTCGCTCGGCCCACGCCGTAAGCGGCGGGCCAACCAGGGCGTCGGCGCCATCAATGCCGGGAATGGTGTGGCACGCGGGACAGCCGTAAGCCTCGATCAGCTCCGCGCCACGGACGGGGTTGCCGCCGGGCATAAAGCTCTCGTCGGCGGCGTCGGCCTCTTCCTGGCAGCCCGTTGCCAGAAGGAGCAGCAGGCCGAGGCCAAGCCAGAAAAGGAGCGCCGGACGGTGGCGGCCATCGGTCATCGTGCTTATACCCTCAATTCCGGTGCGGCGCCACGACCGCGCGAGCGCCACCGTTTCGCCGCGTCTCCTGGGTCAGAGCCGCACCGAGCATGAGCAGCGTTGCCGCCAGGTAGACGAGGCCCGCCGGGACCCACATGATCACGCCGGCAAGTTGTTGATCCTGCAGCGGCGTCAGCCCCCAGCCATAAGGCAGCAGGCTGTGCGCCGGGTACCAGATGCTCTCGCTGAAGACGAACAGGACGCCAAGCAGGCCACTGAGCAGCATGGTGCTGAACGAGTAGAGAGCGCCGGTGAGAAAGGTGAGGCGCCGGCCGTGCAACAGCGCCCCCAGTAGAGCAGGGCCGCCGCAAGAAAGGACAGGTGTTCGGCCACGTGGATGCTTTCGTCCAGTAGCGCAGCCTCATACTGGGCCGGCAGGTGCCAGAGCCAGAGCACCAGTAGATGCACGGCCCAGATCAGGCCGGGTGATGATAGGCGCTGCCAGGCAAGGGCCGCGCGGCAGCATCCAGCCCAGGGCGACCGGAGAGCCACCGATGACCAGCAGCGGCGCTGCTGCGAGCATGAGGAGGACGTGCTGAACCATGTGCGCAGAGAAGAGCGCGCCGCTCATGGCGTCGGGCGGCGACACAAGGGCTACGACCAGAGCAAGCAGGCCACCAGCGAAGGCGGCGACGCGCCACAGGGAAACACCCCGGCCCGTGCCGGCCCGCTGCCATAGCCGGCGTATGCCTCTGGCGTAGAGAACGGCGGCAAGCAGCAGGCCGAGGATCAGGAATGGGTCCCGGTTCCAGCTGCTCCACACGTCGGGAGGCAGCGCCGGGTGCAGGGCTTTGGCGAGCAGGGTCATATCCACGAGCATGGGTCCAGAAAGATGAAGCTAAAGGCCGTCGTCAGATTGGCGAGCGCAAACAGCGCGCCGAGCAGCACGGCCATCAGGGCCAGGAAGGTGTTCACGTTCTCTGTCTCGCTCCCGGTGGCGCGTTCTCGCCGCCAGCGCCGGTAGGCATAGACGGCACTGAGGCCGGATACGAGCGTGGCAGCCAGGCCCAGGGCGGCGGCGATCACGACGAGCAGGTCCAACCCGGCAGCCGTGCGCTGGAACAGCCCCAGAAAACAGGACGCCTCGGCGGTCAGATAGCCGGCAAGGAAAAAGACGCCCCAGCTAAG
>JAAYYY010000040.1 GCA_012515125.1 Chloroflexota bacterium | reverse complement strand
CCCATGCTCGTGCAGGAAGTGCCCCAGCTTGACGGCGTGATCGGCACGCGCCGCTGGATGGACATTGTGCCGTTTGTGCACCAGCTCCGCCGCCGCAAACATCCTGAACCGCTCTACCATCTGCCCGGAGATGCCGAGACCGTGGGCCGCGACGAGCGTAACGTGCTGCGCGCCGCCCGCCAGGGGGCCAGCGCCTATCTGAAAATCGCCGACGGCTGCCGCCGCCCCTGTGCCTTCTGCACCATCCCCGAGATCAAGGGCACGCTGGTCAGCCGGCCGGTCCAGAGTATCGTCGAGGAAGCGGTGCGCCTGCAGGATGCCGGCGTGCGCGAGCTGATCATCATCAGCCAGGACTCCACCGACTACGGCCACGACCTGGGTCTGAAGAACGGATTGAGCCATCTGCTGGAGCGCGTCGTCGCTGCCGCTCCGGGCATCGACTGGATCCGCATCATGTATGCCTATCCGGGCTACGTTACCGACGAGCTGATCGCCACGATGGCCGAGACGCCCCAGATCCTGCCCTACCTGGACATTCCCTTGCAGCACGCCCATCGCGAAACGTTGAAGCGGATGCGTCGTCCGGCCAACGTGGACTGGGTCTATCGCACGGTAGACAAGCTGCGCAAGGCCATGCCCGACCTGGCGATCCGCACGACGTTCATCGTCGGCTATCCCGGCGAGACCGACGAAGAGTTTGCAGCGCTGTTGGATTTCGTACGCGATATGCGTTTCGACCGGGTGGGGGCTTTCACCTATTCGTATGAGGCTTCGACCCCTTCGGCGACCGTCTCGTGGCAGGTGCCGGACGAAGTAAAGGCGCAGCGCGTTGAGGAGCTGATGGCCCTGCAACAGCGGATTTCGCTGGAGAAGAACCAGGAACAGGTGGGCCGCACGCTTCCCGTTCTGATCGAAGGCTACTCCGAGGAAGATGACGTCAGCGTGGGCCGCAGCTACCGGGACGCGCCTGAGATCGACGGCTATGTCTTCGTCCCGGGTCGCCTGCCGGAGGGCGAGATTGTGCGTGTGACCATAGACGGCGCGATGACCTACGACCTCACGGGCGTGCCGGCAGGATACCAAGCCGGTAATACGCTGATCACGCTCGATACCGTTGATCCGGCCGGGGAGCGATGAGGGAGCCCGAACAGATTTCGGAGATCGCCCTGCCGGCGGGCAGGAGCCGTGGGGCGCCGGCCTCGCGGTTCACCTGGGTACTGCTCATGCTCGGCGCGCTCCTGCTCGGTTCGGCCTGGATACTCTACTCGCGCGAGGCGCCGGACACTGGCAATATCGCCGGGCTGACCGAAGCGCCGGCCGTCGGCCACCTGGCGCCCGATTTCACGCTTGACACGCTGACCGGCGACAGCTTCAGTCTCAGCGCTACGCGCGGGCAGCCCGTCATCCTCAACTTCTGGGCCACCTGGTGCCCGCCCTGCCGCGTCGAGATTCCCCACTTCCAGGAGGCCAGCACGGCCTACAACGGGCAGGTGCTGATCGTCGGCGTGGACGACGGCGAGTCACGCGCGCAGGTGGCGCCGTTTGCCCATGAGATGGGTATCACCTACCCGGTCCCTCTGGACAGCAACAGCGAAGTCGCCCGCCACTACCGGGTCAACTCCCTGCCGACGACTTTCTTCATCGACGCCGATGGCGTCATCCAGCATATCCAGATCGGGCTGGTGAACGGCGCCATGCTCGCCGAGCAGATCGAACGGCTGATTCGGGACTCCTGAGCCGTGCTGCCGACCGTCGATCTGGGCCCGGTCACGCTGCCGACGGCCAGCCTGGTCATCATCCTCGGCATCTGGATTTCGCTCAGCCTCGTGGAACGCGCTGCGGCGCGCCTGCATCTGGACGTCCCGCGGACCTACACCATGGCCGTCGCCGCCGTGGGTGCCGGTTTTGTGGTCGCCCGGCTGGCCTTCGTCGGCCTGCGCTGGGATGCGTACCGGGAGAACCTGATCGGCATCGTCTGGCCGCTGAACAGCGGCTATGAGCTGGAAGCAGGCCTCGTCGCCGCGCTGGCAACCGCCTTCTTTTACGCGCGGGCCAATCGCCTGCCTCCTGCAGCCACCCTCGACGCGCTGGCGCCGGGGCTGCTGGCGGGTCTCCTGACCGTGAGCCTCGCCGATTTCCTCGCCGGTCCCGGTTTCGGCGAGCCGGCCGATCTCTTCTGGAGCATCAACCTGTTCGGCGTGCGCCGCCATCCGGTGCAAATCTACGAAATCGTGGCCGGTATCCTTGCTCTGGTCGCCTGGCTGCGGGCGTTGCGCGCCGGGTTAAGCCCGGGGCTCCCGTTCCTCGTGGCGGCGGCGACCTACAGCGCAGGGCGTCTGGTCAGCGACGCCTACCGCGCCAACGCCCCGCTAACAACCGGCGGCTACCATATCGTGCAAATCGCCAGTCTTGGCGTGCTTCTGGCAAGCCTCTGGCTCCTTTCGCGCCAGACGGCCGCAGCCGACTAGGCAGCGCCGGGCATATCCCGCCCACCCTTTTCCTGGCTTGCAATCGCCCGGTGATGGGGTTAATATGTCACGCGCATCATCCCTGGCACTGGAGGAAGAGGCTGGCATGTTTGAAGTAAATGGAACTTATGCCAATCGCAAGGGCACCTATACGGTCCTTTCCATTGACCCACCGAAGATGACCGTCCGCTACGAAGACGGCACCACAGCTGAGCTGAACATTGAGATCCAGGCCCGCATATGGGATAACATTCAGAGCGAGCAGGAAGCGCGGCGGGCGAGTCGCGCCGCGCGCGAGCGGCGGGAAAACGGCGTCGGCCATTACATCAAGTCGTTAAGCATGGAAGTTGAGGAAGACCTGACACTGCCTAGCTGGCGCGAGCGGGTCACCGTGGTCGAAGAAGGCGGTCCCGCGCTGCGGCCGGGGGATCGTATCATCTACTACGCCGTGGAAGATAAGGTCTTCTTTGCCGTCGCGACGGTGACGGGCGAGCAGATGGAGACTGTGCCGAAAGGTTTCTTTTACTCGGAAGAAGAGGCTAAGACGCTGCGCTTTTATCCGATCGACCTGGACGAGCACGCCAACGACATCCGCAACGCGGTGAAGCTGGACGCCGTGGAGCTGGAGAGCGAGCCGCAGTTCCGCTCGATTCTGCAGAAACCGGGCGTCTATCTCAACGTGAGCGAAGACGACTTCGAGCTGCTTGCCGAGCTGCTGACCGAGGTGACGGAAGAAGAGATCACCGATTTCGACGACGAGGAAGAAGAGGAAGAAGAGGAATTTGACGAATAAGATGAGCAACCGCCGACCTGTCCTCGTCTGCGTGGCCTGGCCCTATGCCAGCTCTGACATCCACCAGGGCAACGTCACCGGCTCTTACCTACCGGCCGACATCTACGCCCGCTACCACCGGCTGCTGGGCAACAACGTGCTGATGGTCTCCGGCAGCGACAGCCACGGCACGCCGGTGACTGTGCGCGCCGATGCCGAGGGCAAGTCACCGGAGGCGCTTTTCACCTATTATCACGACCGCTTTCTGGAACTTTTCCAGAAGCTGGGGCTGAGTTACGACCTGTTCACCCACACAGATACGATCAACCATCACCGGGTGTCACAGGACATTTTCCTGGCGCTGCTGAACAACGGCTACCTCTATCGCAAAGTGACGGCGCAGATGTACTCGCCGACTGGCGACCGCTTTCTGCCAGACCGTTACGTCGAGGGCACATGCCCCAACTGTGGCTATCCCCGGGCACGGGGCGATCAGTGTGACAACTGCAATACACTGTTTGAGAGCGCCAGCGAGCTGATCGATCCCCGCAGCCAGCTCGACGACAGCGCCCTGGAGCTGCGTGACACCGAGCACTTCTTCCTCGACCTGCCCCGGCTGGCCGAGCATGGGCTGAAAGAGTGGATCCAACAGGACAAAGAACACTGGCGCCCGCAGGTCATCAACTTTGCTCGTAACCTGATCCTGAATGAAGGTCTTCAGGGACGGGCGGTGACCCGCGACATGGACTGGGGCATCCCTGTTCCCGTGCCGGGCTTCGAGCACAAAGTCCTCTATGTCTGGTTTGAGGCTGTCATCGGCTACCTCTCGGCGACCATCGAGTGGGCGTCGAACAACGGCACGCCCGAAGCCTGGAAGGAGTGGTGGTACCGAGACGACGCCCGCACTATCTACTTCATCGGCAAGGACAACATCCCCTTTCACGCCGTCATCTGGCCTGCCCAGCTACTGGGAATCGGCCGCCTGTACGAAACGGACGAAAACAAGCAGCTCAACCTGCCCTACGACGTACCGGCGAATGAGTTCATGAACATGGAAGGGCGCAAGATCAGCGGCAGCCACAACTGGGGCGTCTGGATGCTCGACGCGCTCCAGCGCCACGATCCCGATCCGCTGCGCTACTACCTCACAGTCACCATGCCGGAAACGCGGGACAGCGACTGGAGCTGGCACGGCTACGTCGAGCGCAACAACAACGAGCTGGTCGCCAACTGGGGCAACCTGGTCAATCGCGTGCTCAACATGATGAACCGCTATTTCGGCGGCGTCGTTCCCGAGCCCGCCGCTCTGGGAGAAAAAGACAGAGCGCTGCTCGCCGCCATCGACGCCGGTTTCGACGAGATCGGCGCGCTGTACGATGCCGCCCGGTTCCGCGCCGCCGCGCAGGAGACGATGGCTCTGGCGACAAAGGTAAACCAATACCTGGAAGAGACCAGCCCGTGGAAGACGGCCAACGAAGACAGAGAAGCCACGGCCTGCTCTCTTTACACTGCGCTGCAGGCGATTAACGGCCTGAAGGTGCTCTTTGCCCCCATCCTGCCGTTCACCAGCGAGCGGCTGCACCAGATGCTCGGCCTCGAAGGGCAGCTATTCGGCCATCAACTGGTCCGCGAGTTCTCAGAAGACGGCCGCAAGCACCGCGCCCTGGTCTATGATGCCAGCGCGGCGAAGGGCGAGTGGCTGCGCTCAGAAATCCGGCCTGGCTGCAAACTTCCCAAACCCAGCCCCCTCTTCCGCAAGCTGGAGGAGAGCGTGGCGGAGGAAGAGCTGGCGCGTCTGGTACGGCCGGTCGCTTAACCGCTGCGCCGTAAAGCCACCGGCAAATGGGCGCCAATAGAAACAGAAAAGGCGCGACCAGGGTTCTGGTCGCGCCTTTTTGATCGGGATCACCCGCTATTGCGCCCCAAACGCTAGCGGTCGTGCAGGGTCATCATCACCGCCGGACGCGGGCGTAACGTCGCCACCGGCTGTTCCTTCACGACAGCGCCCGGGGGGCCAGCCGCGGCCCGCCGTCGCGGCTCCGTTAGCCTATCGCTTACTTTCGGCTATGATCGGCTCGATGCGTTCGAACTCGTTCCTTCTCCTCATCCTGCTGGCCTTTCTTCTGGTCGGCGCCATGTATGCCATGGAGATACCCCCATGGCAGGCGCCTGACGAGCCTGCCCACTACAACTACGTGAGCCAGCTCGCCGCAGGCCAGATGCCCGTCATCGAGGTCGACGACTACGACGAGGCCTACCGCAGCCGAATCGTCTCTGAGCGTTTTCCGCCCGACCTGTCGATCGAGCCACTGACCTATGAGGACTGGCAGCCGCCTCTCTACTATCTCCTGCTGGTGCCCGTCTTCCAGCTCAGCGGCGGGATGTTGCTCCCTCTGCGCCTCGCCTCACTGCTCATCGGCCTCGCCGTCGTCGTGGTGACCTACTACGCAACCGGGGAGCTGTGGCCCCAGCGGGAATGGCTGCCACTGACGGCCACGGCGTTCGTCGCCTTTCTGCCGCAGCATGTCGCAGGCCTGGCAACCGTGAACAACGACGGTCTGGCCGAGCTGGTCATTGCGACCATCCTCTGGCTGCTACTGCGCGGCGTGCGCCGGCCGGCCACCGCTGCTGGTCAGTGGCCCCTTATCGGCGCCCTGCTCGGCATCGGCTTCCTGACCAAGGCGACGGTCTACCTCATGCTGCCCGTCGTCGCCTTCGCCCTCTGGCTGCGTTACCGGGGGCATTGGCCGGCCATGCGCCGTGCGGCGGTCAAAGTGGCTCTTCCGGCCTTCCTTCTCGGCCTCGTGTGGTGGTCGCGCAATCTGGCCGTTTACGGCGGCGTCGATATTCTGGGCAAGAGCGCGCACGACCGCATCGTCGTGGGCCAGCTACGCACCGTCGATTGGGTGGCCGATCTGGGAGCCGGACCGGCTCTGCGCCAATTCGTCGTCACTGCATTCCAGAGCTTCTGGGGGCAGTTCGGCTGGATGGGCGTCGTTATGGATCGTTGGGTCTATGCAGCCCTGGCCCTCTTTGTGCTGGTCGTAATCCTGGGCCTCGTGCTGGCCTGGGTGAAACGCCCGGGGGACGCTGCCGGCCGGCAGCAGGCGCTTATTCTCCTGGCGACGGCCGTCTGCACCCTGATCCTGTTCCTGGGCTATAACCTGACCTTTGTGCAGCCGCAGGGGCGCTACCTGTTTCCGGCCCTGATTCCGGTCGCCAGCGCGGTGGCGCTGGGGCTCTACGCCTGGGTTCGCCAGCTCGGCCGGCGCCGCTGGCTGAACTGGCTGCTGCCGGCGGGGCTGGCGCTGGCCCTCATCGGCCTGGATCTGCTGGCCCTCGTCCGCTATATCATCCCGCAGCTCGGCTGACGACGAGCTCGTAACGGAGTCGCCATGGAGCGAATCGGCGTGGACTGTCGTTTTGAGGCCAATGGACGCGTGCGGGTGCGCCGGATCCGCATGGGCGAAACGTGGCACACTGTCGCCCAGGGGCGGCAATGGCAGGATACCAGCGGTCGCCACGTCCTCGTCATGCTGGCAGGGGAGCGAATCGCGGAGCTACTGCTCAGCGCCGAGGACCTGACGTGGCGGTTGGTGATGCGCCCACGTCAGACCATCCTCTAGCGCAACAGGCGCCGGGGTGGGGGCTGCAGGGCAGTCTCTTCCTGCAGGCTCGCAAGGTGGCGGTATTTGAGCCACTCGTAATAGGCCATGTACAGGCTCAGCCGCAGCCCGTGCAGCCGGTCCCGGTAGCCCTTGAGCGTGACGAAACGCCACCAGAACTGCCGCACCGCCTGGCTCCACGGCGTGTAGAAGTGCGGCCGGACGCCCTGGTCTCGGAGGAGGGTCGCGTCATACTGGGTATAACGGCGCTGCTTCAGGTGGAATTGCGCCGGATTCCGGTAGTTGTGATGGAGCAGGGGATGCTCCAGATAGCCCACAGAGCCGTCCACCACGGCAACTTCGTGAACCGGGCGCTCATAACGCACCGCGCCATGGCGGAAGAGCCGGAGTTGGTAGTCGGGATACCAGCCGGCGCCCCGTGTGAGCCGGCCGAAGATGTAATTCAGGCGGGGCACGTACCAGCCGGACTCCTCGCGCGTGGCAATGACCTCGCGCACCTCCGCAGCCAGCTCAGGCGTGGCCCGCTCGTCCGCATCGACAAAGAACACCCAGTCGGTGTCTACGGACTCCAGCGCAGCGTTGCGCTGCTGGGCGTAGTTGGAAAAGGCCGACTGTCTGACGTCGGCGCCGGCAGCCAGCGCCAGGGCTACCGTCTCGTCCCGGCTGAGCGCGTCGAAGACCACAACCCGATCACACCATCGCAGACTGGCAATGCACTCCACGATGTGGGCGCTCTCGTTCAGGGTCAGGATGATGGCGGTGAGTTGGGGTCTGGTCATCAGTGGGCGACGGCTTCGCTCTGGGGTTTGGGGGCGCTGCTATCCGGCTGCCAGCGCTGCGCAGCCTCCAGATAGGCATCCCTTATTGCCGGATTTGGGGTGCGCGCCGCCAGACGGCGCAGGCCGGCGGCAGCGAGGCGGCGGGCCAGGTGCCAGCGAAGCTTGCCGTGGTGCTTGCGGTAGAGCCGGGCCCGGCTGCTCCACAGATTGACGATGCTACGGGCCGGCACCTGTTTTGTGCTCTCGCCACTGTAGTGGACGATCTCCGCCGAAGGCACCGAGTAGATCGCCCATCCCGCATTGCGGATACGCCAGCTCCAGTCAATTTCCTCGCAATACATGTGGAAGGATTCGTCAAAGCCGCCCGTCTTTTCGGCCACGTCACGGCGGACCATCATCGCCGCTCCCAGCGGATGATCGACGGCAAACGGCGGGCCGTCAGGGCGGAAGGCGCGTCGGGAATAGCGGCCGTTGAACCGCGTATCATAGAGTCGCCGCGGCAGGGGCCACAGCTCGAAGAGGAGCTGGATCACGCCCGGAAAGGCAAAGGCGCTGTCCTGCAGCCGGCCGTCACGATAGACAAGACGCGGACCGACCATGCCCGTTTTGGGGCAGCTATCCAGCACCTGAACCATTTCGCGCATGGCGCCGGGACGCACGACCGTGTCTGGATTGAGGAGGAAATAGAAGCGGGGCAGGCTGGCCGCTGCAGCAGCCATTCCCTGGTTGTTCGCCGCGGCGAAACCCACGTTCTTCTGATTGGCAATGACGTGTGTGTTAGGGAAGAGATTGGCTAGTAGTTCTAGCGTTCCGTCGGTGGAGCCGTTGTCCACCACCCAGACGTCGCCTGTCAGACCAGAATGGCGGAACTCGGCGTAAACAGAAGAGAGACACTCGGCAAGGCAGTCGCGCACATTCCAGCTAACAATTATGACAGCAACGTCAAGCATGAGTCATCCTGATGGCAAGGGTCCAACTATCCAGT